>CAYQTZ010000275.1:0-4289 GCA_964420565.1 uncultured Hyphomicrobiales bacterium | reverse complement strand
GCTGGATGAATGGGCACTATATTCGCGAATACCCTCTTGATAAGCTTGCTGATAGCGCCGTTCCCTTTTTTCGGGAGAGAGGGTTGCTCGAAGGGGAGCTATCTGAAGAAGAATGCGACTATTTCAGGCAAGTAATAGAATCTGTCAGGGAGAGGGCACGAACATTAAAAGAATTGGCCGAAGCCGCAGATTATTTTTACCTTGATCACTTCGACTATGACGAAAAAGGCGTAAAGAAGGCTTTTAAAAAAGAGGGAACCGCTGAATTGTTACGGATCCTGGCCGAAGAAGTTAAATCGCTCGAAGCTTTTAATGCTGAGATCGCTGAATCACTTTTCCAGTCGCTTAGCGAAAGGCTCGGTTTATCATTTGGGCAGCTTATTCTACCTGTACGCCTGGCTGTGACAGGTAAAACCGGAGGCCCGGCACTTTTCGAAATAATGGCTCTCCTGGGACGCAAAAGAACGATGGAAAGGATGGAGAGGGCGGCCGACTATATCGAACAACACATGGAGCAAGGTTAGCACCTTAGATTTACATGTTATTTCTTTAATTTTTTTTTGGCTTCATCTTCCTTTTTTCTGTCATAACCGCTCTTAAGAAAAAGAACAAGGAAAAAAAAGATCCCAATCAGTACTAATCCGGTAATTAATTCCCTCATCTTACTTCCTCCCTGATTTAGAAGTAAGCCCACTGTAGAAAGATTGCACAGAGGGCTTATTTTGCTTAATTGCTGCGGGATTAATAATCGAACCCGCTATGTGGGATATTATAGTAATTGTGATAGTTTGTCAATCTAAACTAAAAAGATTACAGGAAGCCGGGAGACGTTTATAATTCCCTGTTTTTCTTTTTACGCTTGCTATACCACTTTCTCTGACGAGCGGCATTATTACATCGCAGACTGCAATATTTATGGATTTTCCTTCTGGTAATAAACGATGAATGGCAATTCTGACAAAAAAGTACTCTTTGATTCATTTCAATAATATTTTTTATAAACATAATATTAAGCGCATCTATCAAAGACTTATATATCCATTTCAATTTCCAGGTTCGGTTATAATCAATAGAAACAGTAACCGGTGCAGTTGTAGGGTTCGCAGATAATCGTTCAATTAAACCAAAAGTATTTTCATCAATGGAAGTGCGATCGAACCAGGGTTCAAATTGACAATAAAGCAATGATATTTCCTTTACAAGGTATTCTAGAGGTTCACAAAAATAATTATTTTTGAGTTTGCTTTCTAAACCATCCTTATCTTCCATAAACTCTGCATATCTGTTCCATAACTTCGGAAAAAAAATATCTGCAAAATCTAAAACATGAATAAATTCACTTTCCCCTTCCCGACCATATAAAGCTTTCATCCCGACCTGGCTTAGCAATACCCAGTAATAATCATATTTAAAATAATTTTTTCCATTATAGACTATTTTATCTCTTATCCCAAAGTCAACTGAATAAAGGGCCGAGATATTGAATAATCCATAGCGATTACAATAATTCAAAATCTGGTTGGCAATTTCAATTTCATTGCTTCTTTTTATTGTTTTGGCCATGTTAATAAAGTCCAGCAATATTTCAGGGTAATAATCAAAGGCATTTAATGTTTTTTCCTGATAAACTGCATCATCTGCCGGGACAATAAAATATTCTGAAAGTAGCTTCGTTTTGTTATCTACGTGATCGACTGTCTGCTTTGATAAATATTTTTCGGCCGGAGAAGCTTCTTTTAATATTTTATATTGACTATAGCGGCCAATTGGCTCGCTATTAGAAATGGCTCCTTTGCCGCAATTGCCTTGTGGATAATTATCAGAGCTATCCATGCAGTCCTCCTAACTAGACTAACTAGTATTTTATGTTATAAGCGTTAGGTAATGTTATTATCTTTAACTTATCATGTGGAAAATTAATAAGCAAGAGAGATTGCCGTTTTCAGACCCTGGATTTTAAAACTCAGGCAGGGAAAAATAATAATGTTGATAGCCGGGCGATTAACAACCTTTTGAGAGTTATGGGGGGATTTAACAGGATTTATAAGGAATTAAAAACTGGCCACATGAAATTTCAGACCGAAATAGGGTAAAACGGTACAAAATAATAAAGGGCTAAGACCCTTTAAAGAAAATTGAATGTCAATTTGTGATTAAGCTGTCCGTTGATTACAGATTGGTCCTGTTATATTTTAAGGCAGTTGTCTCAACTGCCGCGCTTATACCAATAAGAGTTTCGTTTGCGCGTTGCATAAGCTTTTTCATCAATTAAGTCCTGGTATACTTCAAGCATTTTATCAGCGCTGTGAGACGAAGAAACAAGAGGAGCATTTTTAAGGGCTTGCTTACTCATACGGTTATGGAGCTGATCATCCTGAAGCAGTTCGAGGATTGCTTCAGTGAAAGCGGGGAGGGAAGGGTCGGTTAATATACCGTCTTCCCCGTGGGCGACCATTTCTGCAGGCCCGAAAGCTCGGATTGCTACCACGGGCAAACCGGTAGCTTTAGCTTCTCCAATTACAAGCCCCTGGGTTTCAGTTACAGATGGGAATACAAACAAGTCTGCGCTGGCATAACAGTGGACAATTGTTTTGCGCGGTAAAACGCCGGTGAAAATGACTTTTTCTTCAATTCCAAGCTGACGGATAAGATTGCGAAGTGAATTTTCCTGAGGGCCTTTGCCGACCATTACCAGGCGTGCGGCAGAGTATTTTTGGAGCACAGCCTGGAAAGATTTAATTAAAAAGGTAACGTTTTTTTCTTTTCCCAACCTGCCTACGAATAAAAGTACTTTTTCTTCTGCTTTTACACCGTAGTTGTTTTTAAGCCAACTGCGATCAAGATCTTCAAATTCAGAAAGATCTACACCGGTTGGTATACTTACGATAGGCGCTTCAACTCCTATGCGCCGCAGGTAATTAACAACAAGAAGAGAAGGGGCGACAACCATATTACATCGATTGCAAAAGTTACGACCGATTGCCTGTACAATTTGTTTGGATGTTTTTTCAGCAATTGGAAAATAATGAACATATTGATCGTATAATGTATGAAAAGTAAATACCAGAGGCAATTTGTGCCTGCGCGCGGCACGTGCGCCCAGCCTTCCGAGCAAAAAGGGAGAATGGGCGTGGATTATATCGAGACCGATATCTTTTATCGTCGAGCTCAACTGTGCTGATATCGGTATTGGCAGCGAAAACTCGGGGACAGTCGGCCATGGAACTGACATGAAGCGGAAGACTCCTTTTTCTTTTGGAGGGTGCAGGAGGGGATAATCTGGTCCGAAAATAAAAACCTCATGACCTTTCAAATCGAATTCACGCGAAAAGAGTTCAATTGATCTTACCACGCCGCTGGTGTAAGGGCGGTAGCTATCTGTAAAAACACCAATTTTCAATTTTTAAACTCCTCTGCGTTCTTATGATAAAAGGTTTCCAAATCAACAGCAGTGAGCCTAACGATATGAACGCTCAAACAAAGAATCAGAAATTGCCATTGCCCTGATTTGATCTTCTGCATGACCATACATATGGATAATATCGATAATTTCTTGCTGCCAAGATTTCAGGTTTTCAAGTTTAGATGCGCTTAAGTTATATTTTTCCGGAGGCGAGGTAAAAACATCTGAAAGAGGGAGAATGCGGTGACGCCATTCGCGATGTATCCAGGTTACTTCGTAATTTATCCCGCTAATCCAGGCTTCGCCACTGTCGATATTTTTTGTTAGTTCGACATCAAGCAGCAGTCCATACTCTACTAAAGGGGAAATATTGGCCGGGTAATGTTGGTTTGAAAGAAAGGTTCCCTGGGAGTAGATAGCAAGTGCAGCCCTTTCTGACCCGTCTGCTTCTTCGGTGAAGAACCATTCAATCGGCTGGATAAACTTTGGATGGCCACCGATGATCAGGTCTGCTCCTGCTGCTGCCAATTCTGCGGCTACCTCACGATAGTACTGGGGCTGAGGTTCTTTAGAGTATTCATTTTCGCCCCAGTGGGGGAAAAAAGCAATTATATCGGCTCCTCTTTGCTTTGCGATAGAAATATCTTCGATAATTGGGCTTATATCCTGAAATCCAGGTGTAAAATTAACACAATATTCATGGCCATCAGGGACACGAATGCCGTTAGTACTAAAAGTGTAACCGATAAAAGCGATTTTGATGCCCTCTTTTTCTATAATTAGCGGAGTATTTCTTTCCTCCTCGTTTTTATAAGCGCCAAAGGTTTTAATGCCAAGGCTGCGAAGATGATCAAGCGTAACCATTAAGCCTTCCAGGCCGCGATCC
>CAYQTZ010000274.1:0-4295 GCA_964420565.1 uncultured Hyphomicrobiales bacterium | reverse complement strand
AGCAGAGTTGAAAAAACGAGAGTTAGTTGTTACATTAATGCTTTCTACCATTGGTTGAAGATAAGGCACCCCATTCAATTCAAAAATATCTTTACCAAACTGCCTCGCCAGATCTATTGTATAATCGCTCTGGGCTTTTGTAACGAACAGGGACCCAATTAAAAAGATAATGCCCAATATCAACTTATTCATTCTTATCCCTAACAATAATATAATGATTATTTAAATAGCTTTTTCTTTATTATCACATAAAGAGGTGTAGCAATAATAATAATGAAAATAACAAAAACAAAACTAAAAAGTAAGTCCAAAGCAAATCCCAGAATTTTGATCAACAAACCAAGAATCACTGCCGCAGTTATTATAGCAAAAACAGCTGAAAGAACTTTTGATATCATCATTTATCCTTTTTTTTGTTTAAATTTATTACTTATTACGATTTTAATACGCTTTAAGTGTTTATTACGACTAAGAATATAGCTTAATATTTTTCTTGCCGAATAAATTTCCAATAATGTTGATCTTTTTCTCAGAAAAAGAAATATTGATATTATCGGCTATATATATTTTTTTGTTAGATGACCCATTTTCAAATATAATAAATTCTATTTGTTTAGAAGAGCCGGGCTCATCACACAACAAACTAAGTTTATCTAAAACATTAATATCAAGTTTGTTTCTGTTTATCCAAATCCTGAGACCTTTTGTGTGGATATTAGCAGCATCAGAGATAGACATAATATCGTTTACCACAATTTTATGCTTGCCGTCGTCTTCCTCAGCTTTTCCATCGCAGCACACTACGGTATCGGGCACAATAAATGAAGCAAAATTGGCATATGATCTGCTCCAGAATATCAGCTCGCAACTACCTGTTTCATTCTCTAACTGAGCAAAACCTATAGCCCTGTTCTTCTTATCAAAAATGGAACGCGTACTTGTTATCATACCTGTAACGCGTACATCCTGCCCCACGAGATGCTTCTTTTTACCATCAAAGGAGTAAGTGTCCAATACATTCATATAAGCTTTATAGCTGTCTAATGGATGACCGGAGATATAGAAATTGAGATATTTTTTCTCGTTTTCTAATCTCATTTTTTCTGACCACTTTTCAGCAGGAGTCAATTCTGGCTCGACTGGCTTAGATAATTCACCCCCACCGAACAAACTGTCCATACCAATATTCTTATTGTTTTCGCATGCTTTGGCATAACCGAGTGCGGAATCTATAGAAGCAAACTCTTCGGCGCGGCGCTGACCGTTAATAGAGTCAAAAGCCCCAGCACACACCAACGCTTCCAAAGCTCTTCTGTTTATCAATTTTGTACTAACCCGGGAAACGAAATCAAAGAATGATGTATATGGCTTTTCTTGCCTTTGTTTTACGATACTTTCCACAGCGGGGAGCCCAACATTCTTGATAGCTGCCAAGCTGAAGTATATTTTATCTCCGTCAGCTTTGAAAGAACTATCAGTTTTATTAACGTCAGGTGGCATCACTTTTATATCTAACCTCTCTGCTTCATTCATCAAAGCTACAATTTTATTCTGATCATTAAGCTCTGCGGTCATGTTAGCAGCAAGAAACTCACCGGGGTAATTTGCTTTGAGCCATGCAGTCTGGTAAGCCAGATAAGAATACGCCAGAGAGTGCGATTTATTAAAGCCATATTTTGCAAATTTTTGAATTAAATTATATATTTCCAGAGAAAGATTTTCCGGGAGTCCATTTTTAGCAGCCCCTTGAATAAAGAGCGGCTTAAGCTCGTCCATAACAGCCTGTTTTTTCTTGCCCATAGCCCTTCGCAAAATATCTGCCTGCCCAAGAGAAAAGCCGGCAATATCGCGTGCAAGCTGCATTACCTGCTCCTGATAAACGATAATTCCGTAAGTATTTTCAAGAGATTTTTTCATTATCGGATGCAGGTATTGTATCTCTTTCCTACCGAATTTCCTGTCAATATACTCAGGAATATTTTCCATAGGTCCTGGCCTGTAAAGAGCGTTCATAGCTGTTATCTCTTCCAGATTTTTCGGTTTCAACTGCTTGAGATACTCCTGCATACCGGCAGATTCAAACTGGAATATGGCTTGTGTTCGTCCCTCTGCAAAAAGATCATAAGTTTTTTTATCGTTAAAACTTATTTTATCGATATCTATCTTTTTGTTATGATTCTTTTCGATCATTTCTAAAGTATTATCAATAATAGTAAGAGTCCTTAAACCAAGGAAATCCATCTTCAGCAAGCCGGCATCTTCGAGATCGTTCATACTGTATTGCGTGGCAAGCCCAGCGTGGTCTTCCTTTTTACCCGGTGGTTTATATAGCGGCACATAATCCGAAACTGGTCCGGGCGCTATAACCACTCCTGCGGCATGGATACCAGTGTGGCGGTAAAGCCCTTCGAGCAGTAAAGAATACTCCATCAGCATCTTCATTTTTTCATCAGGATTATTCTTCAACTCTTTTAAGTCCGGGAGTTCTATTGCTTGAGCTAAAGGCGTTACCTTGCCCTGTACGACGGGTATTTTAGAAGTAATGTCATTGATCACAGAATGATGAATGCCAAGCACTCTCCCAATATCCTTGAGTATCATGCGGCTCGAAAGCTTCCCGAAAGTAATGATCTGAGCTACGGAATCTTCGCCATATTTTTCTTTAACGTAATCTATTACCCGCTCTCGCTTATTATCGGCAAAGTCTATGTCAATATCAGGCATTGACACTCGCTCTGGATTAAGAAATCTTTCGAAGAGCAGATCGTATTTTAGCGGATCTACATTAGTAATCCCCAAAGCATAAGCCACCAAGCTTCCCGCTGCCGATCCGCGTCCAGGACCCACAGTAACTCCAAGCCGTTTCGAAGCATGACAGAAATCAGCAACAATCAGGAAATATCCGGGGAAGCCCATAGAATTAATGATCTGCAATTCATATTCTGCACGCTTTTTTATTTCATCAGAAAGATGCTCACCAAATATTCTGTGGAGACCTTCCTGGGTAAGCTCTTCTAAATATTCTTCGAGAGTAGTTGATTTTGACTCTTTGGGAATATCAAATTGCGGCATAAACAGCTTTTTCTCGAATTCTACGTTGCATTTATCAGCTACCTCTAAAGTATTGGATATCGCCTCGGGATATTCTTTGAAAAGTGCCTGCATTTCTTCTGTTGATTTATAATACATCTCAGGCACCCGATAGCGTAGCTTCTTAATGTCAACATCATTCCCAGAATTCGGAGAAAAATCCTTGATAAGCAGCATTACGTTATGCGCTATGGCATGATCTTTCTTAATATAATGCACATCATTAGAAGCAATCATTTTAATACCAAGCTTTTTTGCGATCTTAGGCGCTTCGCGAAGAATTCGCCTGTCCTCAGGTAGTCCGTGGTTCTGGAGTTCGATATAAAAATCTTCTCCGTATAGCTGTTGGTAATAAGCGGCTTCCTGCTCAGCAAGCTCATAATCGCGGTTTACGATATGAGCATTCACCACACCAGCCATACAAGCCGAGAGAGCTATCACTCCCTTGCTGTGCTTTTCGAGTAATTCCTTGTCCAACCGCGGCTTATAGTAAAACCCTTCGAGATAGCCATAAGTACTGAGCTTTATTAGATTTCTGTATCCCTCATTATCTTTGGCAAGTAGCACTAAATGAAAATAATTTCTTTTTTTAGTTTTTGATTTGCCTGCAATTTTCTCGAAGCGGGAGCCATTAGCTACATAAGCCTCGAAGCCAAGCAATGGCTTAATACCTTTTATCACCGCTTTTTTGTAAAACTCATAAATGCCAAACATCACACCGTGGTCAGTCAAAGCCAGTGCTTTGTGCCCTGCTTCGCTTGCCGCATCAAGCAAGGCATCTGTCGTACAGGCGGCATCCAGCAAAGAGAAATGAGTGTGGTTATGTAAATGTACGAAATCAGCCATATTAATAATTCAAATTTTGTTCACAAATAATTAAGTAAAAATATAGATTTAATTTGCAACAAGTAAATTTTTTTTTACTCAAATTATCAACATATAGAAATGTAATAGCATGAAGAGATTTGAGATGTAAGGAGTTCTGGCTAATATCGCACTGATATAAAGAGACCATATAATAGCTGTCAGTAAAATCCGTTTTATGGTAAATAAATATGAAAAACCATTAAAAAAAGAAAAAAATGAACCTATATATAATCATATTAAAACTTTACTCCCTCCCTTGCGTAGTAGAGACTGTGTGATAGCACCTGAAAACTCAAGAATTGATCCCCCTTGTGTTCCCCCTTAAAATTAAGGGGGAT
>CAYQTZ010000273.1:0-4314 GCA_964420565.1 uncultured Hyphomicrobiales bacterium | reverse complement strand
ACTCCGATTTGGGAATGCACTTTTCACAATCAGATGATCCAAGTGCAACTTGGACTGAAATGATCTTTACCAAATCGGAATTTGGTAAGGAGGGAGCACATAAGACTTCTCCTCTTGCCCCGACAGGTCGGGATCTACGACAAGAGAGAGGTTTTTATCTTACTTGACAAAAAAATTGAGGTGTTTATATAAAATAATAACTGATTTATATGAAATTAACACTTCGCTTGTGGTCAGAAATTCTAATATTTAAGAGTATTATTAACTCTTCTAATATAATCTTCTAATTTTACTTTTTTTATCTGGCTGTTATAACTCATAAAACGAACTTTCCCAAAGATATTTCTTTCCTGCCATGCGCGGTCGTGGATGCCGCCAATACTCCATGCAATACCAGTGTAGCCATTGGGATCGCGTCCATCCAATTCGTATTTATCATTTAAATAGATAGCATATTCCATAGCGGTTTCTGGCGAGAGTGTCCACTCTAAGATTTTTTTTGCCCAATACATACGCATATATCCGTGCATTTTGCCGGTAAGTAGCATTTCCTTCTGTGCGGCATTCCACAGCTCGTCGTGGGTTTCTGCATTTTCTAAAGTTTCGAGAGTGTATAAATACTCCCTGTGGTCTCCTTTGTGTTCGTTTAAAGTCGTCTTTGCCCAGTTGTGGAAGCCGTTATAATTGTCGTAATTCCTTTCATAAAAACAGAAATTATCAGAAAGCTCACGACGGATGATCAACTCTTCCAGAAAAGTATCTTTTGATTTTTGGTTAACATGGCTCTTTTTTGTTTCTAAAGCTATTCGTTGGGCTGAAATTTGCCCAAAGTGAAGGTATGGCGAGAGGTTAGAGAGCACATCATTAGCTGGTTGATTGCGTTTTTCTGCATAATGATCAATCTTGCTATCTAAAAAGTTTTGTAGTGTTTCGTAAGCATTTGCTTCACCTGAGCCAAGCCATGATATTTCGTCAGGGGCACTATCATAATGATTTATGTTAAGATTTTCTTTTTGCCAGTTGAACTTCTCTAAATTTTCTTTGCCAAATTTAATATTGCTGATATCGGGATACTCTACAAAGTATTCCATTAGTTTCAAGTTTATTTTGGGGCGGATAGTGCGAGCGGAGAACTCCTTTTTGTCTGAAGCTATTCGGCAGGGGACTATATTATGGGCATCTACCTCGTGGAATGGAATTTTTATTCTGTTATTTACTTTCTCCCGCCATTCTTTTTTTATATTGAGAGGGTCAAAATCCGTAACGAGCAAACCCACATTATTTTTAGCGGTAAACTCTGGCAATACGATCTCTGGAGAGCCATGTAGAATAATAAAGGGTATGTTCTTTTCACTTAGTTTTTTTTCAATCTCTACGAAATTTTTCAGCATGAAACCAAACTGCCTTTTAGCCGCATTTAAAAATTCATCTACAAGGCAAAAAACAACGGCTAATCCAACATTATTTTCCATAGCATTTTCGATAGAATAGATCAGCGCCCAGTTATCAGCGGCTCTTTGGTCGCGGCTCATCCAGTAAATTACATTGCCACTTTCATATTTGATACTATTATATGAAAATACTCTGTTTTTATTTACTGATAATTGATAGCTCATATTGTGTTTTTCTAATTGATATTGCTATGGATAAATATACTTTGCTTCGTTTACAATATCTTCCGGGAATGAAAAACCAATATCAGCGGCGGTTTTTGTGTTTATTCCGATTGCGTCAGTGCTGAAATACCTTACGCTTTCGCTGTCGGGTTGAACTCCAAGAATAATTGAGCCAAGCAAATCGCCTGTACTTTTGGCTAATTCATCATAATTGACAGAGATAGAAGCCAAAGCCCCATCTCCGCAATGCTGGTAGGAATCGCCAATCAGCGGAATTTTATCAGCAATACATAACGCGGAAAGCTCAGACATTCCTTCGCTTAAAGTATTGTCGGCAGCAATAAGAATAGCGCCGATAGCTCTGCTTGTAACTGAAGAATATGCAGATGGTATCTCACTTACGGAAGCGACAGAAGCCGATTCAAAGCTAAGATTATAAATATTGATAAGAGATAATAGCGATTTTTGTGCGAATTCTGAATTAGATTCGCTCTGATTATATATCCTTCCTGCCAAAGAAAGATCTGGCAAAATTCTTTTGACAAATGCAAGATAATCTTTAAAATTCGTAGCGTCTGAAAGCCCCGTAACATTATTTCTCACGTCAAGTATTCCTGCAGACTTTGGGTCAGTAACATAAGTAAAAATAACAGGCACTTCTTCAGGTACAAGATGAATTGCTGCCTGCGATGCCGGCGTAGATACAGCTATTATATAATCTACTCCCTCGTCTAATATTTCCTGCACTAAATCAGGAAGATTCGACGCATCGCTATCGGCATTGCGTACAACATAGCGTATTGAGCTATTCTCACGAAATCCCATATTATTAATTTCATCTTTCATACCGCTGACTATGGTTTGCACCACTGACGAATTGTTATATAATAGCAATCCTACGTTTATGATTTCTTTACTAATAGTAATTTTCGTGCCAGCCGAAATACCGTAACGCTGTCCCATATCTCCATAATTTACAGCAAGTTTTAACCTGTATGATGCATCTACGAAAGCGACGTTTTGGTTCAGATTAACAGAAGAATACTTCGTTCCGAATTTTGCAAAGAATGTTTTATCTCCGGCAGTAAATTTAAGCATATCATCCTGCTGGAAATCAGCCATCATATAATCTGGTATATTAGTATGGCAATTACCAAAATTATTTACGAACAGCACCTGACCCGAGACGATATTATTTTCTTTTTTGGGCTGTTTTATTTCAAGCATTACAGGATTTTCCAATTTATTGCCGTACTGCCAGAGCGGAATATTTTTTAAGAGCGATTCAGTAGCTTTTGAAAAGAAATTCTCTATTGGCATATTCTGATAATCGCCACCGCCCAGGACTTCTTCGTTCGTTACATAATAAAAATCCGATAGTTCATTATTAAACATCAGCCGCGATGCAACCCCATTATCAGACATCAGGAATTTTCTGCCATTTTTGCCATTACAGACCATTCGCTTATTACCGGCGCCAGGCTCAACAATAACGATAAAGTATGTGCTGTCGGGGTAACTGTCTGATGCAATTTTCAAATGATATGTAGCTTCGTATAAGTCAAACGGCTTTGAATGAATAAAAGTGACATTCGCGTTGGGATTCACACTGCGAATAGCTCCCATAGTGTTTATTATTATATCGCTGCTTTCCTCGTTGTCAGATATTACTACAACATTAGGATTATCAGAAGTTACGTTATATATATTATCGCCGGAGCAAGATAGCATAGTTATTGCAAGTATTGCAATCAAGAATATTTTGTTCATTATTTTTACTGATCATAATTATAAATAAATATTAATTATACAAATATAATCATTTTGAAGAAATTAGCGAAATCCTAAGCCAATTGGGATTAAACTCCAATCCTCCCCAGCACGGCAACTTCTCCTGTTCTGGACTTAATACCCGTAAAAAGGTGATCTCCCTCAGAACCATAACTTTTTACTATTTTAATTATTTCGTCGTGCATAGTTTCCTTCAGATAATTAACGGAGAATTTCACAGGATAATTATTTTTGTGAAAATCTATCGGCAAGCTATCCATCATCCAGTCAACGTAGCGGGTGGCGGTGAGATGCTTATTCATGTCTATATCAAAGTATGAAACTATGTGATCGTTAGCTTCGCCGTCTTTTATAGGAATTAGCTTTTCGGGTATTGCTTCTATGGCGTGTCTTCCCCTCATTTTTGACAATTTTTCCCGCATAATGCCTTCTACTCTGCCGGGGCGTTTGTTTTTAAAATCAATGGCGAGCCATGCACTCGTTGCTTTTGCTACAATTTCATCTTGTTCATCTCTTACGATGAAATCTCTGAGATATAATATTTTATGCACGTCCTTAGGCCAGGTCTCGACTTCTACTGTTTCCTTCCAATTCAGCGGACGGTAAACTTCCATCGTTATGCGGTTAAGCACCCAGAAAAGCTGCTGGTCCTGAAGATCATCATATCCAAACCCCAGAGTATCGGCTGAATGTATTGCACCTTGTATCATCAAATTAAGCATAAAACTTAGCTTGGCTCTGGCGAACATATCGGTATCTGCGGAAGTTACTTTGTATTTACTAAAAGTTATCAGATTTTTTTCATTTTCTGTCATTTTTGTATTTCTATATTTATTCAAATATTACAACTACTGTCATGTCAAGTTAATAAACAACAATCAAGAATGATTGTTCTACTGAAGAAACC
>CAYQTZ010000272.1:0-4330 GCA_964420565.1 uncultured Hyphomicrobiales bacterium | reverse complement strand
ATTTTGAATAGCAACATCCATTGATGGAGTTGGATAATTTGGTAATACTATATTATGATCGCCATTCCATTTAGTAATAATTGATGGCTGCGCTACGTTAACTTCTGGCCCGAGCGTAACTCTGAGCCCGGGAGTATCTCCGAGATCAGGCAGAGGATAATTAAAAAGGACATCTCCGGAATTATATCTTGTAAACCCTCTAAAGAAAGGTGGATTTGCAGGATTAGGATTTGGTGCTTTCGGCTGGGACATATTCACAGTTGCATATATTTCAAATTCATCGCCTACTCTCATACCATAAAATGGCTTAATGCTTGCAAAGATATTTGGGTCATATAATCGCAGATCAATAGCTAAGCGATTCAGCAATTTTACTGTGTCGGCATCCATATCGAAGCCAGCGAGATAAGCATAAGACAAGCTGTCTTTATGATTATCAAATTCCAGAGTTTCCAAACCAATAACAACTGGATCGGTAATATTGTTGCCAATTGCTATATTCAAAGAATCAAATAGCACAGAAACAGCTTTCAAATAAGGGATCGGATTTGTTCGTTTATGAGTTTTTCCTTTAGCGTCAACCACTACTATCTTATCGCCAATTACAGCAATGATCTCGTTCGGAGCCCATCTTAGCCCCTGGAATAATTTGGGATTGTTGATTATATTACCAACCAGAGGAATTACGTCCCCCGAAATAGATGGGGATGTCCATTTGATTCTGAATGAATCAAGATCCTGTGGCGCAGAAGCTCTGCCTACATATTTAGTTCCCTGAGGATCGCCTCCGGGAAATAGCCAGTTAGCCGGGCTTGCTTCGTATAGCTGAGCATTTAGAGAAAAAGTCATCAGCCAGCAGAGAGCCATAATTAAAAATATGTAAAGCGTTTTCACCTTGTTCAATTCTTCCTTACCCAATTTACTGTAAAGTTTAAAAGATTTTCCCATAATTAACTTCATAATATAAAGAATTTAATTAATTTTTCACAATTTATTAATACTATAAATTAATTTTTTTTAAGTTTTTAGCATAAATTATACCAAAATTGAATTGCATTAGCATTATATTTTAATTATTTTGGGTAAAGTCTTTTTTAATAATTGGAAGATGAATAATGAAAATATTTGTGTTTTTTACAGTTTTGTTAATGCTCATAGTTAGCTCATGCGACTCGCAGTATTCCAAACCAGTATATATCGTAACGAGTTACCCGCTCGGAGAGATAGTTAAACAAATAGTTGGTACGCGAGCAAAAGTTGAAGTTCTGGTTTCTCCTGGCGAATCTCCCCATACATTTTCTCCAAAGCCCTCTGACGCTTACAAAATAAATTCTGCAAAAGCAATTTTTTACGCTTCTGATCTCTTAGATGGTTGGGCTGCGAAGCTCGAAGGCGGTAAAAAAATTGAAATGATCAATCTGGTCCCTGAAGAATTGCAACTTCCTTTTGATGAGATGCACGATCACAGACATGAGGAGAATATTGACCATGACCATGACTCAGATGATCATGACTCAGATGCCGTTATTGACCCACATTTCTGGATGGATCCAATTACAGTAAAGGGAATGTTGAATAATTTGGTAGATACTCTTTCGGCTATTGACCCTGACAACGCTGTTACATATCGCAACAATGCCGGAATTTTCGAGAAACGGCTGGACCTTCTTGCACGTCAGGCTGGCAGCAAGCTCGCTGATATGGGTGGCAAACCAGTTTTTTTATTTCATCCATCCATTAGATATTTATTGAATCGTTATGGTCTGGTCTATGCTGGAGCTATAGAAACTTCCCCCGGCAAAGAACCATCACCCAAATATATCGAACAGCTCGTTGCAAAGATCAATGAAAGCGGGGCTAAAGCTATATTTACTGAGCCACAACTTCCGCGAAAGCCGGCAGAGGTCATAGCCGAAGCCGCAACAGTTCTGCTATTCGAGTTAGACCCGATTGGCGGAGTGGAAGGGCGTATGACTTATCCCGATCTAATTCTATATAATGCTAAAATACTTCAGAAAGCATTAAAATAATAATGGATATTTCAATTGAAATAAAAGGGCTTTCGCATACATTCGGGCAGCATATAGCACTCAAAGATATTAATGTCTCAATATCAAAGGGTACTTTTGTGTCGGTTGTTGGGCCAAATGGTGGCGGAAAAACAACCCTTCTCAAATGCCTTCTGGGATTGATAGAGCCAAATAAAGGTTCTATAAAAATAGCCAATTACGATCCAAAGAAAGTACCGTCTAAATTAATAGGATATATACCTCAGATAAAAACATTGGACAGGACATTCCCCGCATATTCTATTGAGTTGGTATCAACTGGAATTTTGAATCATTGGCCTGGTCGGATAAATCGTAACATTGCCAATAAGTGTTGTGAAGCATTAGATGCCGTCGGAGCTAAACATTTAGAAAAAAGACAGCTAAATGAACTTTCCGGAGGAGAGCTGCAGAGGATATACTTTGCCCGAAGTATAGTGCGTAAACCCAAAATATTGATACTCGACGAACCAGCTACAGGTATTGATCTATCAGCGGAAAACGATATGAATTTAATTATTGATGATTATAAAGATAAAGAAAAAGCTATCGTGATAATGGTTACTCACGACTGGGAATCGGCATACCACCACGCAGACAAAGTGTTAATGCTTAATATTAACCAGATATGTTATGATACACCCGAAATAGCATTTTCTGAGAAGAATATGAGAAGGGTATTTGGGCACGTTGGTCACGCTCATGATATGATATTCGGCAGAGGTAAAAATGTTTGATTTCCTTACTTTACCATTTATGCAAAGAGCTATGGTAGCAGGGATACTCGCTGGATTTCTTGGCAGCTATTATGGGGTTTTTATTGTTCAGCGAAAGATGAGTTTCTTGGGCAGCGGGCTGGCTCATGCCGCTTTTGGAGGTGTAGCTCTTGGTTTGCTTTTAGACACCGAGCCATTATTCATTGCCTTGCCCTTTACTATTATAGCTTCTCTGCTAATAACTTATGTAAAAGAAAACACTAATCTCTCGATAGATACATCCATAGGAATTTTATTTGCAGTATCGGTAGCTCTGGGAGTAATCTTCATATCTTTAAATACAAGATACACAGCAGATGCCTTTTCGTATCTTTTTGGATCTATACTAACAGTTACCAAAACAGATCTTTATATGACCGGAGCTTTATCCCTGGTTACTATAATTACAATTTTCAAATGCTGGAGCCGCTGGGCTTATGCCACATTCGATTCAGAATTAGCGAAGACAGACCGCCAAAACGTAAGCCGATATAACTATCTGCTGTCTATATTGATATCCGTCACTATCGTAGTTGCTATTAAGTTAGTTGGTATTATATTAATAGCTGCGTTTTTAGTAATACCTGCTGCCTGCTCGCGGTTGGTATCTAAGTCCTTTGCGGGCATGACTATAATAGCAATAGTAATTGGAATCTTCAGCACAGTAGCGGGTCTCCCTATATCTTTCTGGCTTGATCTGCCGAGCGGCGCAACTATAATACTCACTCAGGCAGCATTTTTTTTATTGCTTGTCATAATCTCAAGATTTAAGAGATAGAATAAATATATGGCTTTTGCAATGGTCTTAAAGTGAGTTAGCAAGAAAAAATCTCCCTCTTGTCCTAGATCCCTATCTGTCGGGGCAAAAGGGGAGTCACGGGGGATGGATCAATTATGAGATTTTGCAATAGTCTCAATATCATATTTGATTCATCGTCCCTGATATACATTAATATAATTAGATATAGCTGTATTATAATATCATTAGGATCAAGAAAGCGGACATATGAAGAAAACAGCTTTGATAACAGGTGGTTCAGGAGGCATAGGTCTCCAGTTAGCAAAAATTCATGCAAAAAACGGCGATGACCTGATACTCGTTGCCCGCAGTAAAGATAAGTTAGAAGAAATAAAAAATGATTTAGAAACTCAATATAATATAAGAGTTGATTGCATAGTAAAAGATTTATCAGTTATCAATTCTTCTCTGGAAGTCTATGACGAAGTTAAGTCAATAAAACCAAATATTGATTATTTGATAAATAACGCAGGAATAGGAGATTTTGGCAAATTCAGCGAAACCGATTGGAACAGAGAATTAAAAATGATAAATCTTAATATCACTTCTTTGGTTCATCTTACAAAGTTATTTTTAAAGGATATGAAACTTGCACGAAGCGGCAAAATAATGAATGTTGCCTCAACTGCAGCTTTCCAGCCCGGTCCGCTAATGTCAGTTTACTATGCCACAAAAGCTTTTGTGCTCCATTTCTCCGAAGCAATAGCAGAGGAATTATCAGGAACAAA
>CAYQTZ010000271.1:0-4343 GCA_964420565.1 uncultured Hyphomicrobiales bacterium | reverse complement strand
GGGGAGGTCCCGGAGCGAAAGATCAGATAAAACCTGCCTCGGCTTTCCTGTTGTTTGGACAGAGATTCATCATTGATTCGTATGTAACAGGTAATGTAGTGCATGACAAAGTAACAGGCAGAATGCTACCGTCATCTCTCGACGTATTATTCACTTTCGGTAATAATGCCGCAAGCGATATATTGAAGAATGATCTCAAAGCATTTGAAGGAGTAGATTATCCTTTGAATCTTGCTGGCCTTCGCTATCTTGCTGAATCTTACGAGGATGATTTCTGGAGTTCATCTATCTATAACGGCTGGCTCAATGCCATTCGTTCACTTAGCCCTCCTGATGACACAGATCGCAAATTCCTGCCTGAGTTCATGCAGACAGCTGCATGGTGGCAACAGAAAATGAATACCCAGTGTGCTTCCTGGTCTCAGCTTCGCCACGATAATTTGCTTTATGCCAAGCAGTCATATTCTGGTGGGGACCTTTGTGAATATCCCTATGGTTATGTAGAGCCAATCCCGGAATTCTATAAAGCAGTTAAAGATTATGCCCTGAGTGCTGGCGAGAAGATCAAAGAGCAACTGAATAGCGGTCTGGAGATCAAATCTCGCTGGGGAGTCGGGTTTGAGTTTATAATTGAAGATTATTTTAGCAGATTGTCAAATTATTCCGATACATTATTAACTATTTCAGAAAAAGAATTAACCGGGGCTTCCCTAACCGATAAAGAGAAAAAATTCATCAAGACAGTCTTTTCAGAGTATGAGCACTGGGGTTGTGTTTTAGAAATAGAATTTACAGGTTGGTATTCCAAACTCTTTTACTTCCAGAAAGAAGATGCAGATAAGATTGACTTGCTCGTAGCCGATATTCACACTGCTCCTACAGATGAGTTCGGAAATCCTGTCGGTTGGGTAATGCACGTGGGAACTGGTCCGATAAACCTTGCCGTAGTTACTGCCCGAAACTGGGATGGTGAATTATGCACATTTGCCGGTCCTGTGATGAGCTACTATGAGCACGTAACCACTGACTACAAACGCCTCACCGACGAAGAATGGGAGGATTATAAAATGTATCTTTCCGATAAAAGTATGCGTCCTGCGTTCACTGATCTTTATCTTGCCAGAAAAGATGATTGGGTGAATCCCGATCCAGTTTCTTTACCGACACGATCAACAAGCGTTGAAGACAATGATACTGAACCAACAATTTCGCAGGTAAGCAATTTCCCCAATCCATTTGATAGCCAGACATTTATCAAATTCCAGTTGCCTTCTACAGGAAGATCATACATGCTTACTGCAAGTATTTTTGACGCAGACGGAAAATTGATCAATAGAATATTTAATGGCTCTGCTCCCTCAGGAAATAACTATTCTCTGAAGTGGGATGGAACTGACCTAAGCGGCAAGAAAGTGCTTACCGGCGTATATTTCTATGAAATTAAAATAGACGATAAATCACATACAGGCAAGATGCTACTGACTCGATAAAAGATAGTCATGTTTATTAAGTCCCTGCCATTCTTTGAAGAGTGGCAGGGATTTTTTTGTTCGTGGGTCTTGTGATCTCAGAGCTAAAAATATCAGACCATTGTTGGAGTAAAAAAAAACACCTCCTAACCCGCTCTTAAAATTCACTTTTGTCGTAGATCCCGACCTGTCGGAGCAAGAGGGAATTGGGGAATGTTTCCCAAAAATATAAACTACTGTCATGTCAACTTAATAAACAACAATCAAGAATGATTATTCTACTTATAATAAGACAAACTAATAGATCAATCATTCTTGATTGATTGCCAATTAATAATTGACATGACACTACTTGCTTAGAATTTATAGTTTCACTTGTCTCAGCGTTTGTCAATGCATAAATGACACGCTCGCAAAAAACATGAATTTTTATTCCTACGCATACAGGAATCTCCTGATTATCCCATCAATACTCAGTATATATTGTTTCATTAGTTAAGAATAACGTTATTTTTTTACTTTTTTCGATTCTATAGCTAATCATTTATTATTCAAATAAACTTGTATAAAAACGTCATTTGATGTATTTTTATTAATTATGGTACGTCAGTAGATGTATATTTTCTAAAAATGTTTTTTTTATTTGGGATTATTTATGAATTTAAAGGTAGAAATTAAGGACAATATACAGAAATTAGCTGTTGAGTTCTTTAATTCTAACATGAAAGAATTAGCAAGGAGTGTTGATGTAAATTATAATCAACTTCAATCCTATGGCACAAGAAGCGTGCCATGCGCTGATGTCCTTAGAAAATTTATTGATTATGGTTTTAGTGTAGATTTTATACTAACTGGCGAAGGGTCTATGTTTGCTGAAAACAAAAAAGGGCTGGAACTGAAAATCAGATACGATAAAAAGTATTCTGATGGAAAGTATAAAATTGTATCACTTGAATTTATTAATGAAATCAAAAATATGATAAGGACATTAAAATGAAAAATATTTTATATATACTCGATTTTTTTAGCTTCTCGATCATTAAAGCTCAAGACATAAGCACTGCCATCGAGCTTTATAATGAAGGTAAATACAAGCAAGCTGAAAAAGAGCTATTAAGCATGCCAGAATCGGGTAAAGTACTTAATGCATTAGGAAGAGTAAACGAAGTCCAGGGTAATTTCAAAAATGCTATTAACTATTATCAAAGAGCTTTGAAATTAGCTAATGATACTATGGAAGCTGTGATCAGAACTAATTATGGCATCAGTTTATACGAACTTGGACAAATTGATTATGCAATTGAAGAATATGAAGCTTCTTTGGAAATAGCAAAAAGAATCAAAAGACACTCTACTATAGTAAGATGTATTCAAAATCTTGGTACATGCTATTATCAACTGCGACAGTACGAAAAAGCTTTGGAATACTTTAACGAAGCTTTAAAGCTAACATCTGATGATTACACCATACAACAGATTTATAATAATATTGCTTTAGTTTATGAAGAATATGATAATTATCATGATGCTTTGGATTATTATCTTAAATCATTGGAGATATGCCGACATTTAGATATTGAGCATGAGATCGCTATAGCTTATTCGAATGTTGGAACGAGTTATCTTGCTTTAGATGATATTGAAAAAGCAAGGATATATTTGGATTCTTCCAGTTACTTGAACAGCAACAGTTTTCAATACAGTCATTTATCAAAGTATTTAGACAAAGTAAAAGTGAAAGAATACGAGCAAACTATACAAATGCATTATATGATAGCAGCCATTGTTGGATTATGTATCGTGCTGTCAATTGCTGCATTCATTGTGTATAAGCTTTATTTCAAACTGAAATGGAATAGAAAACAGGTGCAATTAATAGAAGAAAAGATAGCAAGTTTACAATTTAATGATTAACTAAATATGAAAAATATTCATTACGACCCAATTAACAAACTTTTAGTTTGCGATCCGGAGTCAGATACTGAAGAATATGCATTCTGTGTAGCTGATGCTGGAACTGAGAATTGGGATTGTATAATAACACAAAATAATTTCATAAGTGTATCTGATAGGATAGGGGATCAAAACGGTAAGGGAAAAAGCAAAAACAATGGAGATTGGGGAGATTATTGCAGCATTATTGAGTTTACTGTTACTTAGCCAATTCCCTTTCCCCTTAGTTACCAGCCGGAACTTGGGGGAAAGAGTAATATAAAGTTTTATTGAATTACTCAATATGCGAAAATATATGATGATGATCAATTATTGCAAAAAGTAAATATACATAAATATTAGGTCAAAAATGAGAGCAATACCCAGAAAACCAAAGAAAGAAGAATTAGAGGAATTAATTTTATCGTTGATCAATGATCGTGTGCCACTGATTGATTTCCCATTATTAGATTATTCCCCCGAAGAGATCTATCAGATTTTACTATCTTTAAGAAATAAAGGTTATATTATCATCACTTTTGATTTTGAAAACAATTACGGAGATAATACAATGAATATTCATATTACCGACAAAGGTAAAAAAAACCTGCCTTTTAAAGGTAATATGCAGTATTCATATTGAGTCCAAAAAAATTTTAATAATTGCCACTCCATAACGATATAGAGTTACTTGACCAAATCTCTTTCCTTCGGGTTCCGACCGGAACCTGGGGGAAAGCCAAGTGATTGATTGTTTCCCTTTTTATTCAGATATATCAGTAAACACCACCTAATTCTCTCTTGCAAGAAGGGGAAATAAGATGATTCCCAATCTTGAAAGAAGGGGTTAGGGAGTGTTGGAAACATCATGCGAAATCAAAGTTTAACACCCATTTTCACGGTAATAACAAAATAAGTGGATTTCAATAAATATCTTATTTG
>CAYQTZ010000270.1:2910-4373 GCA_964420565.1 uncultured Hyphomicrobiales bacterium | reverse complement strand
AAAATTTCTTGTCTTTTCTTATAAATCTATCTTCGTCTACCGCAGGGCTTTCAAGAAAGTCAAGTCCCAAATAGCCAAAACCCTGATCTTTTTCACCAAGGTCGGTATTAGTCCACTGCACGGCTAAATCCAGTGAATCTTCTGGGAAATAATATGTAACGCGGTCATTGGAAGCGCCCAAACGAGCATTCAGCTTGGTAGCTATATCAATATCCATTATAGATGCCACCCAGCAATCAACTAAAGTATCTGAACTGTAGTTGATTATCTTATATTTCAAAAATATAAAATCTTTATAATCACCAAAGCCCCATGAATAGATCATTTGTTCGTATTGTAAACGTAGTGGATAGCCTTCGGCTTCTCTTAGATTGGCGCCGCCGTCATACTCATTAAGGTCTGTATCTTTGTAAACGCAAAATATGTCTTCACCTGAAATGAAAGCGGGGCCTTTTGGGTAAACATCCCTATTTCTGTCGTCATCATTTAGAATGTAATAACCCATATATCTGTCCACTTTCAGAATCTCATCATCCTCAGTATCCCAGATAGGCCAATTTGTTACATGATCATCATTGTATGGTTCGCCATTGCCAAGATTGAAGTCTGTCGAGAAAAATGATCTGTATTTGAGCACCTCTTCTTCATCTTTCAGATCTCCGTCTTCTATTCTGCCAGGCACCATCCATGAACGGCCATTATTAGGATTATAGGTAACTGTAACGTACTTTTTTGTGCCACTTCCGTCTGGACGCTGTTTGACAGCCCCAAACCAGATACCACCACCAAATATATATTGGTTCTGCGATCCTCTGGGCCACCAGCCGCCACCTGCGTTTGTTGCAACTACGTTATTTCCAAAAATCCCGTAGTTAGTGGTATAGAATTCTATGTTGCTGACGGTATTTTTCTGTAGATCCCAGAAGCGAAAATACTCTCTCCCCGCCATTGTCTGTTCATTCTTATTCTTATCTTTATTCTTGGCTTTTTCCTCATCGCTCACCTTTATATAAGCACTCAACGGCAAAGATGAGACAGCCAGAATCAAGATGCATAATAGTAATATTATCTTTTTATTACTCATGATATTTCCTTCATCTATTACTCTAAAAAACTTTAATTAAAACTGAAACATTAAGCCAAAGTAAACAGTTCTCGGTGCCTGATAATTGCCGCGGAACTCTCTAATATCTGTTAGATATTTTACAAAAGCATCATATTTTTCTTGTTGAACTACACGACCATCGCCGTCTGTATCCCCATATTCATTATACATCCTTTCGCCATAAGGATTATATTGGTAAGCGGCAATAGTAGAAGGAAAAGCAAAATCACCTTCCTTATAATATATCAAACTTCCAAAATCTGTAGGTTTGCGATTGAAATTATAACCATCATCATCAGGATCGCCAGTTGATGAATACACAGAAGCTACTGCTGTTCTGTTAAATACATTGTTTACA
>CAYQTZ010000270.1:0-2900 GCA_964420565.1 uncultured Hyphomicrobiales bacterium | reverse complement strand
CGAAATATATCTCGAAGCTGGTATTCCCGGCTCCATCGCCCAACAAGTCTCTCATCATGAATCTTCTTGATACTCTCAGGTTCATACTCCAGAGAGAGGGCTGACGCTCTGCGTTGATCTCACCGATGATGTTTCCGGCAATATCAGTTTTTGAATAAGGTGTTCCTGTCTGGAAAAAGCCTGACAAGTTAATGAAGGTATTTTCGAGTATGTGCATTCCTGCTATGGTCGGACCTTCGCCCTTACGCCAGAATAAATCGAATATTGCATTGATCCTGTGTCTTCTGTCCCATGACATCGGGTATTCTGCTAAGGGGAACATAGTTTTCCCTGTAAATGGATCTTCGGGTGCTCCATAATTGCTACCGGGTGAAGATGACGTACCTTCGCTTTGTGCTAATGTATAATTAAAGGTTACACCAATATTATTTGTAGCCATTTTTCGTAATGTAAACTCAAGACCTTTTGAATTGCCATATTCTGAAACGCTGTACTGATAGTATGGCTGAGGAGTAACTTGTACCCAAACTGAACCTGTCTGGTTATAAGCATCTTTGAAATAAGCAGATACTGAAAACATCATGTCGTCAGTGAATTGATTGCTATATGATATATTATATTGATTTGTACGCTGGGCTTGGATCTCAGGATCGCCAAGTATCTGGTTGCCTCTTAGGTTCTCGACTGCAAAAGCATCGTAAAGATACTGCAATTCGGGCATTTTGAAGTACATACCATAACTGATAGAGATGTGTGATCTATCTGTAATAGGATAAGTGATCGACAATCTCGGGCTGATCTGATATTTCAAAGTAGTGGGTTCGAATGAATCCTGATCGCTTATCTTGATGAATTTGTCAGAAGGCATACGAGTCTCTGAAGCAGGATCAAAAAGATCGAAGCGCAAGCCGGGATTAAAGATTATACCTTTATAAACAATCTGATCCAGTATGTAGGCAGATGCTCTGAATGGTTTATATGGCTTGCTGGTTAATTCGTAAACCTCTTCGCGATCGGTATAAAGATTGCCACCCCATTCGGAAGTATAAACATCAAAAAATGGATTGGAATCCCATGGCAAGCTATTGTAATGCCTTGCATTTTCATACATACGTACTTCAAAGCCTGTTTTTATCATGTGTTCGAAATCGCCTGTGATACTTAGGTTGTAATTACCATCTATCTGCCAGTAGTTACCTTTACGGAAACTGAAGTTTCTTTGGTTACCGTGAACGGGGAAAAATCCTATAGTTGCGCCATAAGGATCTTTAGAGCCGTTTGTACTTGAAGCGCCTTCGATATACCCTGTTAATGGATTTACAGATAGCACATCGCCTTCTCTGTAGCCATCTTCAAAAATGATTTTTTTCTGAACTGGTGTATATGGATCAATGATAAAGTCAGAACCGGGCTCTAATGTTGCGCCCGCATAATCCCATTCATCCTGTGGATACCATAGTTCGAAGCCGCCGAAAAATGATGGATCATCAAAGCTTTTACGCTTTGAGTAATAATCATTGTTTGATGTATTTGATATTGTAAATTCATAATAGCTGTTTTGGTTCAGGATATGACTTACTCTAACCATAGCATTGCTTACTAACTGATTGGCAACTGCCTGCTGAGCGGCATATTCCGGCTGTCCATAACTGTAAAGACCCTCAATAGATCCCGGATCGTCAGCATATAGCCATGTGTTACCCATTACTTCTAAGTTAGTCATACCAAAATTACCGCCAACTATTATATCAATATTCTTGGACACTCCAAATTTCATGCGTCCTGTAATATTCTTTATCCATGATTGCTGATTAGGTAGCTGGCCTAAATTGTTTCCAATCGGATCATAAATTTCGTAGCTATTTCCGCGGAACTGCTCGTACATATATGAGCTGGAGATATAAAAAGTAGAGCCGTCAAGGAATGGCAAAGGTCCACCAACGCCGCCTTCTATCTTATGCATATTCGGGCCTTGCAGCTTCTTGCCTTCGCCTTGCTGTTTAGCTTCTAAGCGTTCGCCGTCGCGTACTAACACAAGACTGTTTTCCTGCGAACCCCAAAGTGCATCTAAATCATGTCTGTATCTTAAAAATCCTTCGTATCTGTCTGTTCTACCAGTTTTTACGATTGTATTAACCACCCCACCCATAGCGTCTCCGTATTCTGCCGAAAAGCTGCTGGTTAGTACTTGAACCTCTTCTGTAGCAAATGCGGATACCATCGGGTAATATGCCATACCACTTAAACCGAAGCCGCCTGTGAACTGGTTACCTACGTCAAGACCGTCCACACGTATCTGAGTATCGCTGGTACGGCTTCCGCGTATATTCCATCCATTTCCTGCGTTATTAACACCGGCGCTAAGACCGACAATCGCTTGCACACCTTCGCGTGCAACTGACTGCAGCTGATTACTGCCGAATTTACTGATAACGCCAACTTCTTTGTTCTGCACCATCTTTTCGGATACTACCTGAATCGTATCGGTAACCGCTTCGCTGGATTCAAGCGTTACATTGATCTCGGAGGTAATATCAGCAGATATATTTATCTGCCTGTAAGTTGTAGCAAAAGATACAGCCGAAATACGAACTCTATAAGTTCCAGGGCTTATCTTTAGTATAGTAAAAGTGCCATCGGATTGCACATAGGCACCTGACTTGGTACCTTCTATGAAAACCGTTGCTCCCACTACCGGGTTACCTTCTTTGTCAACCACCTTGCCTTTCAAGCTGCCATATATACTTGCCTGCATTAAAAGAGGTGTTAAAAAAGAAGAACAATTAAAAGATGAAGTTGAAAAAACAATAAAAGATATTTTAATGGAAAAAGCAAAACAAAGAAGAAAAAGAAATTCAAAAAAAGACTCTGTGAATCCAGCAGGCCCTAGTAGCAAGAAA
>CAYQTZ010000269.1:0-4376 GCA_964420565.1 uncultured Hyphomicrobiales bacterium | reverse complement strand
CAAAAAACTTCCGTACTGCGATCAGACCTAATGGAAAACGTGATATTCAATGGCACTCAAAGCAGAAAACCACTTGGAATGTCTGAAGTCGCTATGACGATGCAGAATAACAGAAATATGCTACCTACAGAATACACCGAAGTAACCATTACACGCAGATTATTCAGGAGCGGCGAAAGCCATTATCTACTTAATAATTCTCAATGTCGCTTAAGAGATATTGTAGATCTCTTCATGGATACAGGCATGGGAGCAGATTCCTATTCCGTAATAGAGCTTAAAATGGTAGAGACCATTCTTAGCGGAAGGCCTGAGGAACGCCGCCACCTGATAGAAGAAGCCGCAGGCGTTACTAAATATAAAGTGCGCCGCAAAGAAGCAAGCCGCAAATTATTACAGGTACAGCAGGACCTGCTTCGTGTCTATGATATAGTCGAGGAAGTTGGCAAGCAAGTTAGAAGCCTTTCGCGACAGGCAGCAAAAACCAAAAGGTATAATGCTCTTCAGCAGGAATTCACAGAACTCGAGATTAAAGTGCTGAAGCATAAACATTACGAATTAAGCTCTCATCTGCATAAAGAAGAAGCTATAATAAGTGGACTAAAAACCGAAAAACTTGCTAAAGAAAAATCACTCACCGAAAAAAATGATAATATTACGGCGATAGACGCAGAAATTGACTCCTTGAATGAAAAATTCAACGAAGCTAGAAATACCGAAAGCCAAATAAATGAAAGTCTGGCAGATCAAAACAAAGAGCTTGCAGTAGCACGCGAAAAAATTGCAGGTCTTCGAGACAAAGAAAAAAACTTCAACCGCGAAGTGCAAGATGCTTCTGAAGCTATTGAATCTCTAAAGAATAGAATAGCCGATCTTAATATGACCCTCGATATAAAAAGTTCAGATCAGGACGAAATAAATGATAAAACAGATCAGCTTAAGATCATTCGAGACGAAAAACAGTCCGATGTTCATGAAATTAGAGAATTAGTAAACAAAAAAAATACAGAACTTATAAACGTAAAAAATAAAATCTACTCCTATAAATCAGATATCAACAGAAACCAAACCAGAATAGAAAATCTGAAAAGAAAAAAAGATGAAGTGCTGAAAAAGATCGAATCCATTGAAAAGGAAATCTCTGATATTGAAAACAGAATTGATACCGAGAAAGCCAAGCAAAACGAATTAGCACAAAATCTCGAATCCGCTGAAAAAACTCTTATTGATGGCCAAACAGAACAAGATAAGCTCCGAAAGGAAATAGATTCGCTTAACGTTAAAATATCTGATAATAGAAATAAACTGTCTGAAAAGAAAACATCACTTGATTTTCTGTCGAGTTTGATAGACGGAGATGAAAGCGCTAAGTATCTACTAAAAACTGATGATTGGAAGCCGGGCAGCGAAAAAGTATTACTCGCAGAAGCCATTGGTGCAGACGAAGATCATCGCGCTGCCGTCGATGCTGCCTTAGGCGAAGCCGGCAGAATATTCGTGGTGGATAACCGCGAAGAAGCCGCCGCCGCTTTTAGCTCCTTAGAAACCAAACAAAAAGGAAAAGCTACATTCCTTTGTAAAGATCTGATCGAAAAGGTGGCTGCTCCTGAGAAAGCAATCAAAGAGGATTTCGCAGTTGGTTATCTAAGCGAGATAATTCGCACTGACGACACTTTGCTAAATGCCGTAAGAGCTATATTCAAAGATACTTTGCTCGTAGATACCCTGGCAAATGCACGCAACATAGTGGATAAGGGTATATGCACTGCA
Source organism: uncultured Hyphomicrobiales bacterium (assembly GCA_964420565.1). Classification (GTDB taxonomy): domain Bacteria; phylum Bacteroidota; class Ignavibacteria; order Kapaibacteriales; family UBA2268; genus CAYQTZ01. The sequence continues at coordinate 2,606 of CAYQTZ010000269.1, read as the reverse complement.
GCAGTAACTCTGAAAGGCGAATTAGTCCGCAAAGGCGGGATAATCAGAGGCGGAGCAAAACTTAAAAAGGAAGGTCTTTCCGTTGGTAAAAAAGAAAGGATCGGCAAGCTCAAGAAAGAAATAATATCTTTAGAAGGCAAAACCTCTGAGCTTCAGGAAAAACTAAACTCAGCAAAAAATTCACTTTCGAATATTAATATTCATTTCCTTACCAAACAAGCTCGCGACAGCGAAAGAATTCTGAACGATAATAAAAATGCTATCGAAAAACTGACATACAAAATGGAATCCTCCGAAAATAGCATTTCGATGCAAAAGCAGAATATCGAACGCTTCAAAGAAGAATTATTAGAGATTGAGCATGAGAATGAGCAAATAGCCGCAGAAAAAAATTCTTTAGAGCTGTCACTCTCTGTTCTTCAGGAAGAATATAATGAAGTCCAGATAAAGCTGAATGAAGCTGAATTATCTTTGGCAACCGAAGAAGAATCCTTCCGAGATGCAGAAAAAGAAAAAATTAAGACTATTACAGACATAAAAAATCTAAAAAATGAACTTAGCAATCTGGAATACCAAAAGAATAATCTTCATCAGAAAGCTGAAAACAGAAAAATTGAAATCCTACAAAACAAAGAGATCATAAACAAACTTGAAAACAATGTCGTAGATTTCGAAAAAGCTATTGAACAACTGACTATTTCCTCCTCTGAGGCACAAAACACCAAAGAATATATTAAACAGCAACTTACTTCCATAAAAGAACAACATAAACAGTATAATGAAGAGTTTTCACGCGAAAGATCAGAATACGATAAATTAGTACAGAGAATTTACGACCGCGAACTAAAAATATCCGAATCGAACGTAGAATATAAACATATATTAGAAACTGCGAGCGAAAAGTATAAAGTAAATCTTAATGAAAATAACTTCGAACCTGAAGAGAACTTCAATCTTCAGGAAGCAAACGGACAAGTCAACTATCTTAAAGAAAAACTGACAGCAATTGGAAACGTCAACTTCATGGCTCTCGAAGAATACGAAACTCAAAACGAACGCTACGAATTTTACAACACACAAATAAAAGACCTTACTGATTCGGAAAAAACATTACAGGAAACTATCGAAGAGATAAACCAAACCGCTGAAGAAAAGTTCATGAAAACATTTGAAGACGTAAATACGAACTTCAAAGAGCTATTCCAAAAACTCTTCGGCGAGGGAGCCGAAGGTGAATTGATACTTACAGAAGGCAACCCATTAGAAGCAGATGTAGAAATAATAGCCAAACCACCAGGCAAAAGACCTCATTCCATCGAAACTATATCCAGCGGCGAAAAGACTTTAACAGCTATTGCCCTGCTTTTTGCCATATATTTAGTCAAACCAAGCCCCTTCTGCATTCTGGACGAAGTAGATGCACCACTTGATGATTCCAATATAGACAAGTTCCTGGCGTTGATCAAAGAGTTCAGCAAGAACATCCAGTTCCTGATAGTTACTCACAACAAAAAAACCATGAGCGCCGCTGATACTCTATACGGAATCACTATGCAGGAGACAGGGATATCGAAAATTGTTTCCGTTAGGTTATCCGGAGATGAAGTAAACAAATGACTTAAACAAATAAATTTATAAATAAAACGTTGATAATATAAAAAAGTACTTGAAGTTTAAGTAGGAAACTTATATCTTTACAAAAAGTATTAGTTTCTAAAAATAGGGGATTATTATGAGATTATTTATTATTATTGCATTATTTTTTGCACTTGCCGTGCCAGGGTTTAATGGCTGTAAAACTTTTACGCTAAAAGCTCAGGACGAAGAAGATACAGAAGCATGGAAACGCGACGATTACACAGGTACTGAAGTCGAATCACGCTTAAGGTTTTATCAGGAAAAATACGAATTGCAATTCAACGCTCCTTTCGAAGTTGTCTGGAATTCGATTTTAGAAGCAATTGAAAACACAAACTGTATGATTGCCACAAGCAGAAGCAGACAAACCGATGAGGGTTTCTATCGAGGAGTTATCAAATCCGACTTCTGTGTTTTTTCTCAAGGCAGAGACAGCACCTACTCCATTCTGAAAGAATATAGCTATGACCTGCCGGTAATACCAGGCGGTATCTGGGAAAGCGGCAGAATCCAGCACAAGTTCATTATAGTAGAGCAGGAAGATGGCACTATAGACCTAGTCCACACCACCGAAATGAGCGGCTGGGAAGGATTGGTAACAAGTGAAGTTCATTTCTGGCAATCAAGCGGTATGCTTGAGCATAAGCTTCACGAAGACATTAAAACTATAATAGCATCAAAAACCAACTAATATACAAAAAAGAGATCAATTATATTTAGCTTGCCTGATTATTAGGCAGGCTTTTTTTTTGATAATTGCCGGCGCTTGGTTGCTTAGTATTAGTAAATTTAAAAACATTTACGAGTAGATCGCCTCGCTGCTTCCCCCCCTCTCTCTTGCTTGTAAGATTGGCTCGGGGAGGGATCAGTTTTTGGACTTTTGCAATGGTCTTATTTTTATCTTACTTCCCCGCTTGGTAAGAGTGGATCGAGAGGACTTTTATCTTACTTCCCCGCTTGGTAAGAGG
>CAYQTZ010000268.1:0-4384 GCA_964420565.1 uncultured Hyphomicrobiales bacterium | reverse complement strand
AGATCCCGACCTGTCGGGACTCGTAAGGGAGGGGCGGGGAGGGATCAGTTTTTGGACTTTTGCAATGGTCTTTATATACATATCTATTCAGATGTATTAAGTATATTTGGAATATTATATTAATCCCATACTACCCGACTCTTTATTATCAAGATTTAATAGACTGATTTATTCCAAACCATCAATCTTTTTTTTTGTCTTATCTCTCAGCTCTGCCAAAGTTTCTTCGGAAAGCATTTTGTAGGTTTCTTCTCTTAGCTTTCCCCACTTATCATGCACGGGGCATGGCTCTTCGAGACTGCATCCCTTAAAGCCAAGTACGCACTTGTGGAATATCTCTAGCCCGTCTATAGCTAAGACTATATCAATCAATCTTATCTTTTCGGATGATTTCTTAAGGAAAAACCCTCCGTGTTTGCCTTTTTTCGAACCAATCATCCCATTGTTAACCAACGTTTGCAAGACTTTAGCTGTAAACTCTTTGGGCACTCCTATCTTCTCGGATATTTTCCCAGCCGTGAATGCTAAGCCTTCTTCCTGAGCAGATAAAAATAATACTGCCTGTAATGCAAGTTCACATTTCTTTGAAAAAATTACTGTCATTTATTTCTATTTATGTATTTAAGATTACCAACAAATATACGTAAAATACAAGAAAAATAAAATTTTACTTGCATAGCCGACTTTTTTGTCTTATATTTGAACAAGACAAAATAGTCTGATAATAAAAAAGGAAAAAATATATGCTTAGAAAGATAATAAAAATTGACGAAGAGAAATGCAACGGTTGCGGAGAGTGCATACCCGAATGCAAAGAAGGCGCTTTGCAGATAATAGAAGGTAAATGCCGCTTAGTAAGCGAACTCTTCTGTGATGGTCTCGGTGCGTGCATTGGCTTTTGCCCGGAAGGTGCTATAAGCATAGAAGAACGCGAAGCTGAGCCATACGACGAAATAAAAGTAATTCAAGGATTGCTCGAAAAACCACATTCAGTGCTCAAGGCACACCTCCAACATCTAAAAGATCACGGTGCTGATGATTTTCTGAATCAGGCAATAGAGTATATGAATGAATTAGGTATAGAAAATCCTATTGGCAGGTCAGGTGAGAACAACCAAAACGCACCGAAATTTACTGCCTGCACGGGTGCTTTCATGCAATCTTTAAATCAGAACGATATAGATGAAACTCCATCTGAGCACAAAGAATTCACTTCCCAACTTAGGCAGTGGCCCGTACATTTGCATTTAGTAAGCCCAAATCTACCCCACTTGAAAAATAGGGATCTTGTAATCATGTCAACATGCGGGCCCTTGGCTTCTGCGAATATTCATGAAAAGTATATTAAAGGAAATGCTGTAGTGGTCGCCTGCCCTAAACTGGATTATACCGATCCTTACGCAGCTAAGCTATCATCAATTTTCCAGATAGCAAACACTCCGAAAGTAATAATAGTGAGGATGGAAGTGCCCTGCTGCGGCGGATTATCGTCTATCACAACAAAAGCCCTTGCAATGTCTGACAGAACAGATATTGAAATTGAGGAACATATCCTTACTATTAATGGAGATTTGAAGCAAATAAAATCATTTTCAGAAAAAAAAGTTGTTTAATAAATAATTGGAGAAAATTATGAAAGATAAGATAGACAATGAATTGATAGGAAATCAACACATACTTGCCGATTTAGTGGATTATCAGAATAGTTCTGTAATAAGCAGAACCTTTATAAAAAAAGATTCTGGTACTGTAACACTTTTTGCATTCGATCAGGGACAGGAACTAAGCGAACATTCTGCTCCATTCGATGCCATGGTAAGTATAGTTGACGGAGAAGGTGTTATAATAATTAACGGCAATGAGCACAAACTCAAATCAGGCGAAACTATTATCATGCCAGCAAATATTCCTCACGCCGTTAAAGCTGACACTAAATTCAAGATGTTACTGATCATGATTAAATAATTATTTTTTTCATTAAATAGAAAGGACCTATTATGTTTTGTTTTCAATGCCAAGAGGCAACCAAAGGTATCGCTTGCGAAGGTAAAGCTGGCTATTGCGGAAAATCTGACGAAGTAGCTGATCTTCAGGACTTACTGATTTATATGCTTAAAGGAATTTCTTTAGTTAATATGAAAGCTATTAAGCTAAATGTAAACACAGAAAGAACTGACAAATTTATTTTTATGAGTTTATTCCAGACCATAACAAATGGGAACTTCGACAAAAATGTTTTTATTAATGCTGTGAAAATTGCAGTTTCGCTAAGAGATGAAATCATAAAAACTGTAGAAAGTGCAGGCGGAAGTATCGAGGATAATCTTCATGACTCAGTTTACTGGACACCAAAAGATGACAACGAAATTTCAGAAAAGTCAACCAATGTTGGTGTATTAGATACAGAGAACGAAGATATAAGATCTCTCAGAGAACTCGTTATCTACGGAGTAAAAGGCATAGCTGCTTACGCAGAGCACGCTTTTAATCTTGGTCATAAGAATACCGAAATATACAAATTCATGCAGAAAGCTTTAGCTGCAACAACTGATGATTCGCTTTCGGCAGAAGAACTGGTTGCATTAGTTATGGAAACTGGAAAATTCGGTGTAGATGTTATGGCTCTGCTTGACACAGCTAACACTAGCACTTATGGCAATCCTGAAATATCGAAAGTGAATCTCGGAGTTCGCAAAAACCCTGCTATACTTGTATCGGGACACGATCTGAAAGACTTAGACGAATTGCTACAGCAGACAAAAGGCACAGGAGTAGACGTTTATACACACAGCGAAATGCTGCCGGCACACTATTATCCTGCATTCAAAAAGTATGATAATTTCGTAGGTAACTAAGTCAGTTCATGGTGGAATCAGATAAAAGAATTTGAATCTTTCAATGGACCGGTTCTCTTTACTACTAACTGTCTTGTACCGCCGCGTAAAACAGCAACTTATACAGATAGAATATATACCACGGGGCCTGTTGGCTTTGAGGGATTTCCATATATTGATGAGGCTAAAGAAGGCGAACAAAAAGACTTCTCAAAAATCATAGAACACGCAAAAAAATGCGAACCGCCTTTGGAAATTGAAACAGGTGAGATTGTGGGAGGCTTTGCACATAACCAGGTAATGCTGCTTGCTGACAAAGTAGTAGATGCAGTAAAATCTGGAGCTATCAAAAAATTCTTCGTCATGGCTGGATGCGATGGCAGAATGAAATCGAGAGAGTATTACACAGAATTCGCTCAAAAATTGCCGAAAGACACAGTAATACTGACAGCAGGTTGTGCCAAATATCGTTATAACAAGTTGCCTCTCGGAGATATTGGCGGCATTCCGCGTATTTTGGATGCGGGACAGTGCAACGATTCATATTCTTTAGCTGTGATAGCTCTAAAGCTAAAAGAAGTATTTCAACTGAACGACATTAACGAGCTGCCAATAGAATATAATATTGCCTGGTACGAACAAAAAGCAGTGATCGTATTACTTGCATTGTTATATCTTGGAGTGAAGAATATTCATCTCGGGCCAACCTTGCCCGCTTTCTTTTCGCCGGGAGTAGCAAAAGTTATTCAGAACACATTTGGTATTGAGCCTATCGGGAATGCCGAAGACGACATCAAAATGTTCATGAATTAATAAACAAAATTTTCTGATGTGCAATGATCATTAATTGTGGCACATCATAATTAATATTACAAATAATAATTAAGGCAGTTCACCTAAGCGAACTGCCTTTTTTTCTACTATGGAGCTACTATCTTATCTCTGCATATTTTCTTTGGTGTTAGCCATTTTTTCAGGATCCAGCTTTATTTCTGCGTCATAACCAAGCTCTTCTACTGCTTTAATAAGCAAATCTGTATTAACTTTTGTGTCGTCAAATTCAACTGTCAAAGTCTTTTTAGCAAGGTCAAGTTCGCAATCCTTAACGCCTTCCATCTTGTTGATGGTAGATTCTATTTTATTTTTACACATCCAAGAGTAAGCTGATGTTTTGATCTCTGCTTTACCTTTTTCGGCTGCGAAAGATACGCTAAACATAAGTGCGAAAGCCAACATAGCCGCTGAGAATAATTTTAATGCATTTTTCATTTCAAAACTCCTTTATTAAATCTAAAAAAAACTATTTTTTTTATCAATTTCCATTTCATAATGTATTACGATTTCTTGTTGCATTAGTTTCAATTTATTTTTTAAAATGCAGAGAATTGTATAAAACAAGACCATTGCAAAATCGAAGAAAATCCCCCTTTGTCCCCCTTTTAAAAAAGGGGGATACCCCGCTAATGATTACATATCAATGTCTTACTCCCTCCCTTATCGTCAGGTCACGACCCGTCAGGACTCATAAGAGAGGGCCGGGGAGGGATCAG
>CAYQTZ010000267.1:0-4388 GCA_964420565.1 uncultured Hyphomicrobiales bacterium | reverse complement strand
ACTTTGAATCCCACTATACCAGAAACAGCTCGAAAGCAAGCGATACGGGAAGTCTTGCATATTACATCACCAGAACTTATCCACAATAATGAAATTTTCCATCGCTATCTTACAAATGGAGTAGAAGTGGAATACCAGAAAGATGGAATAACAAGAGGTGATAAAGTCTGGCTAGTAGATTTTGATGAACCGGAAAACAATGAATTTCTGGTGATTAATCAGTATACTGTAATCGAGAATAATATCAATAAACGACCTGATGTAGTCTTATTTGTTAATGGCCTTCCTTTAGTTGTTATGGAGCTTAAAAATCCTGCAGATGAAAACGCCACTATAAAGAGTGCGTTTAATCAACTACAAACCTATAAAGTGACAATTCCATCTTTTTTTACCTACAATGCCTTGTTGGTTATTTCAGATGGATTTGAAGCCAAAGCCGGCTCTTTATCCGCTGATTATTCCCGGTTTTCTCCCTGGAAAAGCAAAAAGGGAGATAAAGAAGAATCACCGCTTATAAATCAATTGGAAGTTTTGATTGAAGGCCTATTGAACAAAAAGACTTTATTGGATTTAATCCGACATTTTACTGCCTTTGAAAAAATGTCAAAAGAAGATACTAAAACAGGACAGACTTTCATACAGACTGTTAAAAAAATTGCTGCATACCATCAATATTATGCTGTCAACAAAGCTGTTGAGTCTACCCAAAAGGCTGCCTCTGGAGATGGACATAGAAAAGGAGGGGTTGTTTGGCACACTCAGGGAAGCGGTAAATCTTTATCCATGGTATTTTATGCAGGAAAACTTGTTTTAGCTTTAGACAATCCAACTATTGTGGTTATTACGGACCGGAACGACCTAGATGATCAGCTCTTTGATCAATTTGCGGCATGCCGACAGTTACTCCGACAGGAACCGGTTCAAGCAAAGGATAGGGAAGATTTAAGAGAGAAATTGAAAGTCGCATCCGGAGGAATCGTTTTTACCACTGTACAGAAATTTTCCCCAGATGAAGGAAATGTGATTTATCCCTTGTTATCAGACCGGAAAAATATCATTGTCATTGCAGATGAAGCCCACAGGAGTCAATACGGATTTAAGGCTAAAGAAATCGACATTAAAGATGAAAATGGAAAAGTTGTGGGAAAAAGGACTGCTTATGGTTTTGCTAAATATGTGAGAGATGCTTTGCCAAATTCAACCTTTATTGGTTATACTGGCACACCCATTGAATTGGCTGACAGGAATACTCCTGCTGTTTTTGGCAATTACATAGATATTTATGATGTGGCTCAAGCAGTTGAAGATAAAGCTACAGTAAAAATATATTACGAAAGCAGACTCGCTAAAGTAGAAATAGATGACGAAGGACGAAAACTCATCAAAGATCTAGATGAAGAACTTGATAAAGAGGAGCTTACTTTAACACAGCAAGCCAAAGCCAAATGGACTAAACTGGAAGCCATTGTCGGAACTAAAGAACGCCTAAGCAATGTGGCCAAAGATGCTCTTGCTCATTTTGAAGATCGCCAGGAGGTGTTTAAAGGAAAAGCCATGTTTGTGACTATGAGCCGTCGAATTGCAGTATCTATGTACAATGAAATTATCAAATTACGTCCTCACTGGCATGATGAAGATTTAAAAAAAGGTGAATGCAAGGTTGTCATTACAGCCTCGTCTTCAGAAGGCCCAGAATTAGCTATACACCATATGTCGAAAGAACAGCGTCGACAGATAGCCAATCGGTTTAAAGATCCACAAGATCCCTTGAAATTTGTCATTGTATGCGATATGTGGCTCACTGGTTTTGATGTGCCATGTCTTCACACAATGTATATCGATAAACCTATGAAAGGTCATACTTTGATGCAAGCTATCGCCCGAGTAAATCGCATTTATTATGATAAACCCGGGGGACTGATTGTCGATTATATTGGATTCGCCTCTGACTTAAAAAAAGCAATGGCTGTATATGCCAGTAGTGGGGGTAAAGGCGAACCTGTTAATCTGCAGGAACAAGCTGTAGACTTAATGCTTGAAAAATTAGAGGTAGTGGAACAATTGTATGATAAATTCGATTATCAAGCATATTTTGATGCAGAAACAGACAAGAAACTCTCTCTTATTCTCCAAGCCGAAGAACATATATTAAACCTAGATAATGGCAAGGAGCGATACATTCAAGAGGTTACTATCCTATCCAAAGCATTTGCATTGGCTATCCCTCATACCGAAGCCATCGCTGTTAAAGAAAAAGTGGCTTTTTTTCAGGCTGTTAAAGCCCGGTTGGTGAAATTCGAGGGAGATGAAAAGGGAAGATCCAGCGAGGAGATAGGAACTGCTATTCGTCAGGTTATAGATAAGGCGATCACATCAGATAAAATCGTCGATATTTTTGATGCAGCTGGTATTAAAAAGCCAGATATTTCTATTTTGTCAGATGAATTCTTAGAAGAAATTAAGGGTATGCCGCGAAAAAATCTGGCCTTTGAACTTCTTAAAAAATTATTGAAGGACGAAATTCGAAGCCGTACTCGTAGAAATATGATTCAAAGTAAAAAATTAATGGAGATGCTCGAAAATGCAATCAGGCGTTATCAAGCCAATTTAATCACTGCTGCAGAAGTCATAAATGAGTTAATCAAATTAGCTAAAGAAATAAAGAAAGCTGACCAACGTGGAGAGGAAACTGGACTGTCAGATGAAGAATTATCTTTCTATGATGCACTTGCAGACAATAAGAGCGCCCGGGATGTAATGGGACATGATAAATTAAGGGAATTAGCCGTTGTTTTAGTCGATAGAGTCAAAAAGAACGCCTCCATAGATTGGTCTATAAAGGAAAGTGTTCGGGCTCGAATGAAAGTAGTCGTAAAAAGGCTGCTCCGTCAGTATGGTTATCCTCCTGATAAACAAGCTATTGCTACAGAGACAATCTTAATGCAAGCGGAGTCTTTTACGGATGAATGGGTAAGGAAAAATTTGGAAGCTAGTTAAACTGAACAGAAACATCAATTTTTTTTATAAATATATCTAAGGAGCTTGATTAATGGATGCTGTTTACGAAATTAATGGAAAAACAAGATCAGTCAGAGAACTTCTTTTTAATCAAAAGTACTCTATTGATTATTACCAAAGAGAATATAAGTGGGAAACAAAACATGTTCAGGAATTAATTGATGATTTATCAAGTAAATTTTTGGAATTCTATAAAGAACAACATGAAAGAGATGAAGTTGCTAAATATGGGCACTATTTTCTTGGCTCTATAATTATTAGCATAAAAAACAGCCAAAAATATATTATTGATGGCCAACAAAGAATGACTACTCTGACACTTTTACTCATTTTTCTTCATAACCTTCAGAAAAAAAATAATGCAAAAGAAACCGTGGAGGTGAATGATCTTATTTATTCTGTACAATTTGGAAAAAAATCTTTCAATATAGATGTTGATGAAAGAACACATTTCATGGAACAACTATTTAATGGAACAATACCTGATGTTTCAGATGCATCAGAATCACTGCAGAATATTGTATCCCGATATCAAGACATAACTGAGAATTATCCTGAAGAGATTCAAAATGATACGTTGCCTTATTTTATTGATTGGCTAATCGAAAAAGTCCATCTTGTTGAAATCACCACTTATTCGGACGATGATGCCTATACAATTTTTGAAACAATGAATGATAGAGGACTCTCTCTCAGCCCTACTGATATGTTGAAAGGATACTTATTAGCCAATATTACAAACGAAGACTTAAGAAATCGATCAGCAAGGCAATGGAAAGCGTGGATAAAAAAATTTCAGGATCTGGGGAAAGATGATGAATCAAACTTTTTTAAATCTTGGTTAAGAAGCCAATATGCTCGAGATATACGAGAACGAAAACGAAATGCAAAGCCGGGGGATTTTGATCGTTTAGGTACAGAATTTCATAGATGGGTGAGAGACAATAAAGAATTTTTACAGCTTGAAGGATCAAACGAATATTTTAATTTTATTAACCAAAACTTAAACTTTTTCGCTAGATGGTATGAACGAATCCGAAAGGCATCACAAAAAATAAACCCAAAGATGAAAGAAGTCTTTTATAACGCTAATCAAGATTTTACTCTTCAATACCCTGTTCTTCTAGCCCCCTTAAAACTTGAAGATGACGAGGATCTTTGCTTAAAAAAAATCAGAATAGTCGCAACTTATATTGATATACTTATAGCTCGCAGAATCTGGAATTATCACAGCATATCAGCATCCACTATGCTGTATGCCATGTTCATAACATTGCGAGAGATCCGTCACAAAGAACCCGATGAAATTGCAGATATCTTAATAGAAAAAATTAAAAATGATACAGAACCTTTTGAAAGTGGTGATTATC
>CAYQTZ010000266.1:907-4427 GCA_964420565.1 uncultured Hyphomicrobiales bacterium | reverse complement strand
GAGATTTCTGTCCATATATATAATAGTACAGGTATAAACGAACAAACTGAGCTTTTGGCTGTAGTTGATATTTTCAGGTTTGGTAAGCATTTAGCTGCATGAAAATATTATTGAGCTGTTAGTTTGTGATCATTATTTTGAGCTTATGGGTAAATTAAGAAGAAATAAAGTCATTATTTCGATGCTTCTTATTATCATAACGGCAACAATCGTTGTGATAGTTTTTTTCGCTCAGGACTGGTCCTCGAAAAAAAGAATAAAAAGCATAGAAGTATCAGGTAATATTTTACTCAGCGATGAAGAGATTACTTCACAGTTTGATCCATATATTATAAATGCCGACAAAGATAGTATTAATATGGTAGAAATAGCAGATTCTCTGAAAATCAATCCTTATATAAAAGAAGCATTTATATCTATGTCCGGCTCCGATAAATTGAGAATAGAAATAATTGAAAGAAAGCCATTGGCATATCTGATACATGATAATGGAGTGCCTGTATATGTAGACTCAGATCTAAATTTATTTGATTATCGCCCCGAAAGGATCAATCCGGATATTCCTATTATTAGAAATATTTTGAGCAATGATCAGATAGATAGTTCGAGTCTAAATAAAGCTCTATATATTATTAATGAAATGAAAGCTTATGATAGCAGAATATATAGCAATGTATCAGAAATCATTTATGATAAAAATAGTAAAGAATTTTATTTAACTTATACTGGAAAAGGAACTAAGATCATCTTCGGGGGGAACGATAATCTAAACCAGAAATTCAGTAAGCTGAGCAAAATAATTGATCTGATCCATAAAGACAGACAGTTATATCAATGCAAACATATTGATCTCAGATGGAATAATCAGATTGTTGTTCGTTCCTGATAATTTTTTGGGGAATGTTCTTAAAGTAGATTTTTAGAAAAAGAAAGATATATCAATGTCCGTAAGCAGCGAAGTGGAAAATACTCAGAATAATGAAAGAATAATCGTAGGCCTGGATATAGGCACATCTAAGGTATGCGCACTTGTTGCATCTCCTGACAAAAAGCTTAACTCACTTAATATACTTGGTATAGGTATAGCAGAAAGCGAGGGCTTGAACCGCGGCGTAGTGGTCAATATAGATAAAACAATAAAATCTATACGCAGAGTAATTGGTCAGGCAGAACAGCAGGCAGGCATTCAGATAAAAGATGTAATAGTCGGGATAGCCGGCGATCATATAAGCTCATTTCAGGCAAAAGGGACTATTGGTATTTCTAACTCAAACCACGAAATCACCAAAATGGATGTGCAGCGGGTAATCGAAGAAAGCCGTAAAATTAAAATCCCATCCGAAAGAAAAATACTACATGTACTGCCACAAGACTTCATAATAGACGGGCAGGACGGCATCACTGATCCTGTGGGCATGAGCGGTGTACGCATGGAAGCAAATGTCCACGTTGTTACTGGATCGGAAACTTCTATTCAGAATATGTACAGATGCGTAGAGAGAGCCGGGCTAAACGTACAAGGCCTCGTTCTTGAGCCGTTAGCCAGCAGCTATGCTGTGCTCGATAATGAAGAAAAAGAAGTGGGTGTAGCATTGATTGACATTGGAGGCGGCACAACTGATATTGCCATTTTCGAGGAAAATCTTATCCGTTTTACATCTGTAATTGCTATAGGCGGCAAGCACGTTACTAATGACATCAGGAAGGTATTAGGTATTATAGTAACACAGGCGGAAAGGATAAAAAAAGATTACGGACACACCCATTTGAATTCTTTGCTTAACGACGAAATGATAATGATACCCGGCATCGGAGGCCGTACGCCCAGCGAGCTACCCAAAAGCCAGCTTACCGAAATAATTCAGGCGAGAATGGAAGAGATATTCGGTTTTGCTCTGGCAGAAATACGCCGATCCGGTTTTTCGCAAAGATTAGGAGCCGGGATTGTAATAACTGGTGGATGCTCTCTGCTTAACGGTGTCGAAGAGCTTGCCAGGGATGTATTCGGAATGCCTGTGAAGATTGGCATACCCTCGAACATCACAGTCTCAGGGCTTGCTCCTGAAGTTGAGAACCCAATTTATTCCACAAGCGTGGGGCTTTCATTATTTGGTCTCGAGGAAGGTATTGGGCTAAAAAATGATTCTATTGAAACAAAAGAGGAAACAGGCAATAAAGAGGAAAGCAAAAAAAACATATTCAAATCAATTAAGAATTTTTTGGAAGATATATAGATATATTAATTAATAAATAAAATTTGGGGGGAAATTATGTCCACAGAAAGACTATCAATTGAACTTGATACTTCTAATCATGATGGAGCTAGAATCCGTGTTATTGGTATTGGTGGTGGTGGAGGAAACGCCATCAATAACATGATAAGTAAAGGATTGCAGAACGTTGATTTTATTGCTGCTAACACAGACAAGCAAGCTCTTGACCACAATCTGTCGAAGATAAAAATTCAGGTTGGTCGCGAAATTACAAGGGGTCTTGGCGCTGGAGCGGATCCTGAAATCGGCAAAAAATCCATTGAAGAAAATTATGACGAAATCAAAGAAGCGATTAAAGGAAGCGATATGCTGTTTATTACCAGTGGGATGGGCGGTGGCACCGGCACAGGTGGCTCTCCGGTTGTTGCTAAGATCGGTCAGGAATTAGGCTCGTTGGTTGTGGGAATCGTTACCCGACCATTTGACTGGGAAGCAAAGAAAAGAAAAGCTATCGCAGAGCAGGGTATAGAGGATCTAAGAAAATATGTAGATGCATTAATAGTAATACCTAACCAAAGATTACTCGACATTATTGATAAAAATACCGGTTTCAAAGAGGCATTCCTTAAAGTGGACGAAGTGCTATATAACGCCACCAGAGGTATAGCTGATATTATATCTGAGCATGGTATTGTAAACGTTGATTTTGCCGACGTACGTACTATTATGAGACAGCAGGGCGACGCTTTGATGGGCATTGGTACTGCCACAGGTGAGAACAGGGCTGTGGAAGCTACGCAAAACGCATTGAATTCGCCACTACTCGACGGTATCTCGGTTTCCGGTGCTAAGGGCGTTCTGGTTAATATTACCGGCGGTTCCGATATCACTATGCACGAAATCTCTGAAGCAGTTCAGATAGTAGAAAATTCCACAGGCAGCGAAGTCAATTTAATACATGGCGTCGTTTGTGGTGATGAACCCAGAGACGAGATAATGGTTACTGTTGTTGCCACAGGGTTCAACTGGAGCAATAAAAATACTAAATCGACAGGTAAATCAACTAATTCTTTCGAGCCTTTAAATGAAAAAATTCATTTCCCACCAACAAAATATAATCCTGCTGGCAGAAGACCTGTTTCTATTGGCAACGCAACCGAAGGAAAAAGCATGAATAGCTATAATGCTGAAATAAAAAAGCCAACTGGCAATAATGAATTAAAAACTTACGATGCTCCTGCTTACGAACGCAAATTATCTAAAGAATCTTCAATAGGTAAAATAAAACGATAATCTGAAAAAACTGT
>CAYQTZ010000266.1:0-897 GCA_964420565.1 uncultured Hyphomicrobiales bacterium | reverse complement strand
AAGATAATTTAAAACAATTCGAGAGCAGCGATTGTAATGCTACTAATATTGAGTACGAAAAAAAGCCCAATGTTGACGATAAGCCAGCTTACATAAGGCGTAAATTAATGGACTAATATATACTATAAAAAAACCCCAAAAAAAAGCCGCCAGGATTATCCTGAGCGGCTTTTTTCATAATCTATGGACCAATGTATGATTATTTAGTGATCACCATTGATCGTGTATGCTTATATGGACCAGACTCCATTCTATAATGATAAACACCTGAAGGCAAGTTCAAGCTATTTACATCCAGTGTGATCTGGTAAACTCCTGATTGCTGAACTTGATTGACAAGTACAGCAACTTCGTTGGAGCTGTTATCATAAAGCGAGATTTTTGTCTGTGCTTCAAATCCTACAGAATATTCGATCGTCGTTTTATTTGTAACGGGATTTGGAGAATTCTGCATTATTGAGAACGATACATCAGAAGGTATGACCAATCTGAGAGTATCGACGCATACAGGTTCTATACGTACATCGCCGGGATATTCTTCGATAAACAGGTATCCTAATTCTTCGCCGTATTCGTTCAGAGCTGTTAGTTCTACAGGCAACTCTACGTAGCTAAGGTCAGTCAGGAATGTATTCATCTCGAATTTGAACAGAGTTCCTTCGGCAGGGCTGAGCGGCTGATCGCTGTACATCTTCACTTCTAAATATTCGCCATCTATGATCTCTGCATATTCGCAAGTCCAATCATTCTGAGTCATTGTACCATTGAGTTTTAAGTCATTGCAATTATCAACGTTGGGGAAAAGATTCTTAGAGACAATTGCTTGTCCTTGAGTATCTTCGAAGAAGACTTTGGCAATAAAGCCATTAATACCAGCTTCTGATAGTGGCTTGTTCT
>CAYQTZ010000265.1:0-4457 GCA_964420565.1 uncultured Hyphomicrobiales bacterium | reverse complement strand
TCATTCGAGAAGATTTAAAGAAATTTCCTAATAGTAGTAGGCAAGACATACATAATAGAATCGGTATAGAAATACCTGTGAGAAAGATTAGAATGATAATCAAGAGAATGTATGATGAAGGAACCATTAAAAAAGTTGGCGACAATAGATGGACTAGATATCTATTGACAAAAAAACAATAAGATGTCAATAGAATGTCAATAGAATGTCAATAGACTTAAATATTATGTTGATTCTTAATGATTTACAAGAATATTCTATTGACAAAAAATTTTAACAAATATAAAAACCATAACACTATGACTCCATCCTACAAAGAAGACCACATTAGCCAGATACCTGCTCTGCAACTGCTTATTAATCTGGGTTACGAATACCTGACACCCGAAGAAGCTATGCTGGAACGGGGCGGTAAGAATTCAAATGTCCTTTTCGAGAGAATACTCGAAAATCAACTGACAAGGATAAATACTATCCGATATAAAGGACAAGATTATGCTTTCTCCAATAATAATATCGCTCATGCTATCAATGCTCTGAAAGATATTCCATTCAATGCTGGGCTCGTTACCAGAAACGAAAGGATATACGATCTGCTGACACTTGGCAAGAGCTTCGAAGAGAATATTCTGGGAAATATCAAAAGCTATACGCTGAAGTATATTGACTGGGAAAACATCGAAAACAATGTATTCCATGTTACCGAAGAATTTGAGGTCGAACGTTCCGACGGTAGAAGCAGCAGAAGGCCTGATATAGTTCTATTCGTTAACGGAATTCCTTTTGTTGTGATTGAATGTAAAAGACCCGACACTAAAGACCCAATTATCGAAGCAGTCTCTCAGATGACAAGAAACCAGAAAGAGGAAGAAATACTTGATCTTTTTGTCTATTCTCAGTTGCTGATGGCTATAAGCAAGAATAATGCAAAATATGCAACGGCTGGAACAGCGAAAAGATTCTGGTCTTTCTGGAGAGAAAGAGTAATGGACGAAACAGCTCTGGCTAATATAATCAATAAAAAGCTGACTGATGAACATAAAGATAAGCTATTTTCCTCTCGTTATAAATATATTCGGGATTATTTTGATCTGCTTGAAGATGCTGGGAGACAAACGACTGAGCAAGATAGAGCCATTTATTCATTACTTAGAAAAGAGCGATTGTTAGAACTCAGTTACCAATTCCTTGTATATGACAATAATGTGAAGAAGATTGCCAGATACCAGCAATACTTTGCAGTAAAGAACACAATGCAGAGAGTAACAGAATTTGCAGAAGGTGGAGTAAGACGTGGTGGTGTAATATGGCATACACAAGGTAGTGGCAAATCTCTCACAATGGTTTTAATTGCAAAAGCATTGACATTGCATAAAGGTATCAACAGTCCCAGAATAATACTTGTAACCGACAGGATCAATCTCGACGATCAGATTTACAAAGTATTCGGACATTGCGGTTATAGAAGAGATGAACTCCAGCAGGCAACGACTGGAGAGAATTTATACAATCTTCTTGTTGAAAACAAGACACCCATTATAACAACTGTTATTGATAAATTTGCCACCGCAGTTTCAAAGAAAAGGAAAGCAATTGAATCAAACAATATATTTGTTCTTGTTGATGAGAGCCATAGGAGTCAATATGGCATTGCCAATGCAACAATGAGAAAGCTGTTGCCGTTTGCTTCTTATATTGGCTTTACAGGGACACCACTTATGAAGAAAGAAAAGAATACGGCTCTTCAGTTTGGTGGCTTTATAGATAAATACACGATTGATCAGGCAGTTGAAGATGGAGCTGTTGTCCCTTTGCTTTATGAAGGCAGGCATGCCCTTCAGGAAGTTAACACCAAACCAATAGATAAATGGTTCGACAGAGTAAGCGAGCCGCTTTCAGAATATCAGACAGTGGATTTAAAAAAGAAGTATAGCAAAGCTGATCAATTGAATTCAACCGAACAGAAGATCAGAGAAATTGCTTACGACATAAGCAAGCATTACAAAGAAAACTGGCAGGGGACTCAATTCAAAGCACAATTAGCAACTGCAAGAAAAGCAGATGCCATAAAATACAAAAGATTCTTGGATGAAATTGGAATGGTAACATCTGAAGTTCTGATCTCAGGCCCTGACACAAGAGAAGGGCATGACGATATTTATAATGAATCCAAAGAAGAAGTTCAGCGATTCTGGTCGGCAATGATGAAAAAATATGACTCTGAGCGGGAATATAACAAGAAGGTTAAAGATGCTTTCCTGAACTCAGAAGAGCCAGAGGTAATTATCGTAGTGGACAAGCTTTTAACTGGCTTTGATGCACCGAAAAACACTGTCCTATACATTGCAAAGAGCTTAAAGGAACACAATCTTCTTCAGGCAATAGCAAGGGTCAACAGGTTACATGAAGGCAAGGATTTCGGTTTTATAATTGACTATTACGGTGTGCTTGGTGAGTTAGATCAGGCATTAACGACATACTCAGCTTTAGAAGAATTTGATCAGAAAGACATAGAAGGGACGCTCGTTTCAGTTCAGGAAATAATAAAAGAGTTACCACAAAGACATGCTAATCTTTGGGATGTATTTAAAACGATTAAGAATAAACAAGATGAAGAAGAATACGAACAATTCCTTTATGATGAAGAACAAAGACAGATCTTTTATGAGAAACTATCAAAGTATTCAAGGACACTTGGAATCGCTTTATCAACAACTAACTTTTATAGTGATGTAGATGAAAAGCAGATTGGACAATACAAAGATGATCTGAGGTTCTTCCAGCATCTCAGGGCATCAGTAAAAAGCAGATATTCTGAAACAATAGATTTCAGAGAATACGAGCCGAAAATTCAGAAATTATTAGATCAATACGTTACTTCTGATGAAGTAATTAGAATAACAAAGCAGGTAAATATTTTTGACAAAGAGAATTTCGAATTAGAGGTTCAAAGAGTAGAAGGAAAAGCCGCAAGAGCAGATATGATAGCTCATAGAACAATGAAAACAATAGAAGATAAATATGATGAAGACCCCGTCTTTTATCAGAAATTTTCAAAGCTACTGAAACGAGCTATTGACGATTATCATAAGAACAGGATAAACGAAGCGGAATATTATTTTACAGCACAACGGATAATGGATTCAGTAATAAACAGAAAAGACGATGGGACACCAACAATACTTGAAGGTAATGATATTGCCAAAGCATTCTTCGGCTTTTCAGAAGAGATAATAGGAAAGAAAAACCATGATATGGAGAATATAACGACAACAAATGCCGAGATAGGTTTGAAAATTGATGAGATTTTTAAACGTAATTTGGTTGTGGACTGGCAAACAAAAGATGATATACAAAACAATATACTGAATGAAATCGAAGATTATTTATACGATCTGAAAGAGGTTAAGAAACTAAATATAACTTTTGATGATATTGATACGATACTTGAAAAGACATTGGATGTTGGAAAGAAAAGGTATAATTGATGGAAAGATATTCTTTTAAGGTTGGGGAAAAGACTATCGAATTCAGATTGAGCAGAAAGGAACGAAAGCATATAAGAATAAATGTTTTACCAGACCTTTCAGTTGAAGTTATTGCTCCAATAGAAAAGCAGATAGATGACATACAGTTCAGAGTAAGGAAAAGAGCTACATGGATAATAAAACAGCAAAGATACTTTCAGCAATTTCATCCATTCGAGCCGGTAAAAGAGTATGTTTCAGGAGAAACACATAAGTATCTTGGTAGGCAGTATCGGCTGAAAGTAAGTGATTCAGATAAGAATCAAGTCAAACTCAAAGGTAAGTATATTACTGTGTTATCCAAAGACAAGAGTGATTCTGAGCTTACAAAGAATCTACTAAATGAATGGTATAGAACACTTGCAAAAAGGAGATTCACAAAGATAATTGACAATTATACAGAGAAACTCAGAAAATACGATATAAACAAACCGAACCTTACAATCAGACAAATGAAAACCCGCTGGGGTAGTTGCAGTAAAAATAATCAACATATTATCTTGAACCTCGAACTTGTAAAAGCACCAATTCATTGTGTAGAGTATGTTATCATGCACGAATTATGCCATCTTAAGTATCCTGAGCATACAAAAGAATTTTATCAATTTCTAACGATGATGATGCCCGATTGGAAACAAAGAAAGCTTCGATTAGAAAAGGGTGGAATATGATTTTTAAATCTAATGATTTAGCTAACAATGACTTTATCAATATTCCAGAGTATTAATAAAATGATATAAATGAGTTCTATTCAATATTAATTAATATTCAATGAAATAGTCATAGAGTAGTTTTTTAAACGAACCATGACAATTTACTTGAGAATATTTGACAATGTCAACAACGTCAGACTACATAAGACAACTACCATTTTTACCTTTTTCATTTTTCTGAAAAAGGTGATCCGGTAAATTTTTCAAGTGACCTTGT
>CAYQTZ010000264.1:0-4458 GCA_964420565.1 uncultured Hyphomicrobiales bacterium | reverse complement strand
TCTTTCGAGCCCCATACGATCGGCAGTAGCAGTGATTATTCTCAGGTTTGCCTGATGGGGTACCAACCAATCAAGTTCATTGACAGTAAAGCCATTTTTTTTTATTATCTCTAATGAGACATCTGCCATACCTCTGACTGCGGCTTTAAAAACCGTCTTACCATCCTGATGAATATAATGTTCATTATTTTTTATAGTTTCAATAGAAGCTGGCTTGGCACTACCGCCGGCTGGCATATGTAAAGCGGGCTGACCTTCGCCGTTTATGTACATTATGGAGTCAAGCATTCCCATCTCGGGATCATTGGAGTTCTCAATTAAAGCTACTCCTGCGCCATCGCCAAACAGCACCGCCTGCTTGCGGTCGTTTAGGTTTTATATTTTTGTCATTTTGTCGGCTCCACACAAGAGCAATTTTTTTGAAAGTCCTGATTCGACAAACTTAGTAGCTGTGGCAAGCCCAAAGATAAACGAAGAGCATGCTGCGGATATATCAAATCCCCAGACATTTTTAATTCCAAGTTTTCTTTGAACCACACAGGCAGTGGAGGGAAAGAAATAATCGGGAGTTACGGTAGGCACAAGTATGCAATCAATTTCCTGCATATCTATACCTCTTTTCTCTACACATTCCTTTGCTGCTGGTATAATGAGATCAGAAGTAGCTCCTGATTTCGCAAATCTTCTTTCCTTGATGCCCGTTCGGATAGTTATCCATTCGTCATTTGTGTCTAAATATTCTTCGAAATATGAATTTGGATAAACATCCGGTGGGACATAGTGGGCAATAGAAGTTATCGTTGCCGGCATTTATTTTACCTTATTGTTTTCTGATACATACCTGGTGTTCAGTGCTTGTTCAATCTTATTATTAATGTCCGAGTTGATTAGGTCGATTCCTCTGAAAATCATATTCTGTATAGCCAAAGGAGTAGATTTCCCATGGCCAATTATCACATTGCCATTTACACCAAGCAAGGGCACCCCGCCGTGTGTTTGATAATCAAACTGGCTGAATATTTTTTTCATTATAGGAACTACCGGCATTACTGCCATAGAATTAAAAAAACTTTTCTTAGCAAATGCTTTGATGTTTGATCTAAGGAATCCGACAAAGCTCTCGGCAAACTTCAGTATGATATTTCCTGTAAAGCCGTCGCATACTACTACGTCAGCCGTCCCTTGTAAAATATCTCTACCTTCTACGTTGCCTATAAAATTAAGATTGCTTTCCTTTAGCAAATCATAAGTTTCGAGAATAACGGTTGTTCCTTTGCTTTTTTCTTCGCCTATATTCAGCAAGCCGACTTTGGGATTTTCCAGACCAAGTATATTTGAAGCATACAAGCTACCCATAACGGCAAATTCGTATAAGAATTTTGGCTTGCATTCAATATTAGCACCGACATCAAGCACTAATGTCGGGTGGTCCTGCTCTGTTGGAAAAAATGAAGCTATAGTGGGCCTGCTTACTCCCTTTATTCTGCCGAGCAGTATAGTGGAGGTAGATAGCATAGCTCCAGTATTTCCTGCAGAAACAAATGCGTCTGTGTATCCGTTAGCATGAAGCTCTACGCCTTTATATAGTGAGGATTCCTTCTTTTTCTTAAAGGCAGTGGTCGGGTCATCACTCATTGTGATAACGTCATTTGCATTTACTATATTATAGTTCAGCTTATTAGTTTCAAATTGTTTTAAAGCAGAAATGATCTTATTTTCTTTGCCTACAAAAGTAATTTCTAATTCAATATTACTCTGGATACTCTGGCTGGCTTCAATAGCGCCCTGTATTTCATTGATCGGGGCAAAATCTCCACCCATCACGTCTATTGCAATTTTAAAATGATCTTTTTTCATACTTTTTTTTCTAACTAATAAAACATAAAATCACATGTTCCATCCCTGATTCAAAGAATAGAATTATGCGGAAAATAGTTGATGGTAACTATTATAAAGCGTCAATTATCTTTCTGCCGTTATAATAGCCACATTCATTGCAAGCGCGATGCGGCATTTTAACTGCTCCGCACTGAGGGCATACTGACAAAGCGGGTGCAACTGCTTTGTAATGTGTACGTCTTTTGTCCCTACGGGCTTTAGACAATTTTCTTTTTGGATTTGGCATTTCCTTCGCCTTTCAAATTTTATTGATAACAATATTTTCAGTTGATCTTTATTTTCTTAAGTGCTGACCATCGGTCGTCAATTTCTTCTTTATCTTTTCTTTTTTTCTTCTTCGCTGAATACTCAGGGAAAATTTCCTCAAATTCTTTGTCTTCAACGTCAGGGGCAATCTTTTTCATAGGTATGCTTAAGATCAGCTCCTCGCGAACATCGTTTGTAATATCTAAATACTTCTCGTCTTTCGATATTATTTGTTCTTTATCATCTTCGCTTAGCTTATCTATACCCATCCCCGATGAGTTTATCAGATATGCCGAAGTCATTTCAGTTTCTATTTCCTGTTCAAATTCTTTCAGAGTTCTGTCGCAAATCAACCTGGCTCTGCTAAATACTTTGCCTGTAAATGTAAAACGATTACCGAGCACTCTTAGCTTACCTTCTATAAGAATATCTCCAAAGAACTCTTCGCTCAAGTCAGGCACTGCATCAACAGGTTCAGTTATCTCTATATCGTGCAATCCGTCTGTTAAACCTTTGATGTAAATATTAATCATTTGTTCATATTTCAAATAATACAAGATACAAATTTAAGAAATCTCTTTGGTAATTTCAAAAAAATTCTTGTCTGCTTATTCAGAAATACTATAGGGGGGTACGATCTTATTCTATCTGTTGCTTTGGAAGTATTAACTTTTCTTTGAATTTTTCAGTTTATTCAAGTGCTAATAAGATTATCCATTCTGAAGTTTTATTTGTGATACAGCAGGGGGGATTTTTATTACCTATAAAGATATTCCTATCTTGTTTTCATTTATTTGCTGCATATTGACCTGTATCTAAGCGAAAATACAGGGATATAAATATCCATCAAATAAATTAGAGATTTTGTATGCATTCTACATAAAAGATGATTTTTTGTTACGTTAATATAACACATTTAATACAATTAATTATAAAAATTCAGATTTTTGCTTATAATTTCCTATATTGCATCTTTTAAAAAAAAATCGGAAATGAACACATTAGGTATGTATTAATATATTAAGTTATTCTATGAAAACACAGATTGAACCATTTAAAATCAAATCCGTCGAAGCTATTCCGATGACAACAGTCGAGCAAAGAGAAAAATATTTAAAGGAAGCTACTTACAATACTTTTTTCCTGCGTTCGGATAAAGTAACCATAGACCTTCTGACAGACAGTGGTACTACAGCTATGAGTTCCAAACAGTGGGCTCAGTTAATGGATGCCGACGAAGCTTACGCTGGCTCTACGAGCTATTACAAATTCGAGGATGTGGTACGAGATATTACAGGATTCAAACACATTATTCCCACACACCAGGGAAGGGCTGCCGAAAGAATATTATTCGGCGTTATCGCTGACGAGAATTCGGTAATACCTAATAATACCCATTTCGACACTACCCGTGGAAATATTGAAGTCAAGGGGGCTACGGCTATTGATCTTCCTACTGAGATAGGAAAGCAGCCAGGAACTATTGCTGATTTCAAAGGCAATATTGATCTTGAAGCATTAGAAAGTACTATTCAGCAGTATGGCGCCGAAAGAATACCTGTATCTATGATAACTGTTACCAATAATACTGGAGGCGGTCAGCCGGTATCAATGGAAAACATACGCAAAACAAGCTATTTGCTGAAGAAATACAATATTCCGTTTTTCTTAGATTGTTGCAGGTTTGCTGAGAATTGCTATTTCATTAAGCTTAGAGAGCCAGGTTATGAAAATAAAAGCATAAAAGAAATTGCACACGAAATGTTTTCATACGCCGACGGATGTACGATGAGTGCAAAAAAGGACGGTTTATCTAATACAGGCGGATTTTTAGCTACAAACGATGATGATCTGGCGATGAAAGCTAAAAATCTTTTGATTATCACTGAGGGTTACATCACTTATGGCGGTCTTGCACGCCGCGACCTCGAAGCACTCGCTGTTGGCTTTAAAGAAGTATTAGAGGAAAATTATCTTCGCTATCGTATTAATCAGGTTAAAGA
This sequence comes from uncultured Hyphomicrobiales bacterium, assembly GCA_964420565.1. Lineage (GTDB taxonomy): Bacteria > Bacteroidota > Ignavibacteria > Kapaibacteriales > UBA2268 > CAYQTZ01. Next base: position 310 of record CAYQTZ010000264.1, on the reverse strand, counting down.
TCTGGGGAATGCTTTATTAGAGCATAACGTTCCTTTGCTTGTGCCGACTGGTGGGCACGCAGTTTATATTGACGCAAAAAGATTTGTTCCACAAATACCTCCTGAGCAATACCCGGGGCAGAGTATTGCCTGCGAGATATATCGCGTAGCGGGTATTCGTACTGTAGAAATTGGCTCGGTTATGTTTGGCAAAAAAGATAAGAACGGCAATCACATAGCACCCAATATGGAACTTGTACGTATGGCAATACCTCGCCGCGTTTATACCAAGAGCCACATGGAATATATCGCAGAAGCAGTAATAGAAGTT
>CAYQTZ010000263.1:0-4467 GCA_964420565.1 uncultured Hyphomicrobiales bacterium | reverse complement strand
TAGTTTGCGTCATAATATAGTTGATATGACACTAGTATGAACGAAAACATACAAGAATTAATTCGAGAAAACTCGCATCTATTCTGGTGGGTACCACAAGAAAAGAAGAAAGACCTGTCGTTAGACTCGCTGGTTGTATTCGACATGATTTTCTTATATAATGAAAAACTTTAATATTTTCGACAAATTTAATTTATATGTTGAATTATTTATATATTTTCGTCATATTGCGTTTATATGATGAAGAAATTGAATATTTTCTACATAAAATTGAGTGCAAAATGAAAAGTGAATTGAAAATGCTTCCATTAAATATGGAGTTTGAAACGAAAAAAGTGATGAGAGCTCTGGTTGAGGCAAGCCGCTTACTTGCTGATGTTAAAGGTGAAGCAAAAACAATCCCAAATCAAGAAATTCTAATTAATAATCTGGTTCTTCAGGAAGCAAAGGATAGCTCAGCAGTAGAAAATATTGTTACTACTCATGATGAAATATTAAAAGCTGGTATAGACATAAATGTAAATGATTTGGCTGCCAAAGAAATTCAGAACTATATTACTGCCCTTAAATATGGCTATGCCAGAGTAAAGGAATTAGGAATAATATCAAATAATATCATTATCGAAATTCAGGAGAAACTTGAGAAGAATAAAGCCGGATTCAGGAAAGTTCCAGGAACAGTATTACAGAATTCTCAGGGTGATACAGTTTACGAACCTCCTCAAAATCATATTGATATAGTTGAATTAATGAATAACCTTGAAAAATACTTGAATGAAAAAGAAATTCAGGATATAGACCCACTGATTAAGATGAGTATTATACATTATCAGTTTGAGAGTATTCACCCTTTTTATGATGGAAATGGCAGAACTGGCAGAATCATAAATCTTCTTTACTTAGTTAATGAAGGTTTACTGGATTCACCAATTCTTTATCTGAGCAGATATATCATTCAGAATAAAGCTGATTACTACTATCATTTACAAAATCTTAGAGTATCTGACTCAAAGGAGCTATCTCCTTCATGGGAGAATTGGATTTTATATATGCTTAATGCGGTCATAGAGACATCTAAAGCAACAGTTGAATTGATAAGTTCCATAAAAAAACTAATTACAATATTTTCAGAGATTATTTCAGAGAAGACAAGCTTTTTCAGTACTGATCTGATCAATACTCTTTTCAAGCATCCATATACAAAGATTGCATTTCTGGAAAAAGATCTAAGTATTCACAGGCAGACTGCTTCAACGTATTTGAATGAACTATGTGAACTGAACCTGCTAGAGAAAAGAAAAATTGGCAGGAGTTTTTACTTCATAAATAAAATTTTGCTCGAGCTTTTAGGGAAATAATCTTATAGAAATCCCAGTCAGAGTCTTCATTATGATCGCTTCTGGCACGAGAGCCGAAGAGATATAGCTCTGCATCTGGATCTACTTCTTTCATGACTGCTTTTGCTTTTTGAAGCAGCTCGTTGGTTATATTTTCTTGGTTATTGCTCATATATGATGATATGATAAAAGGGGATAAATATTAGAGTCTATATCTATCCCCTTTGGTTAAACTCGTAATTTTTAAATTTTTTATTTGATCACTATCATAGCTCTTGAAAGAACAGTATTACCAGCAGTAAGTTTATACAAGTACATTCCGTTTGTAAGATTTTCAGTATAAAACTCTATTGTATGAGAGCCAGCATCCACCCAGCCCTCTACTGGCACTGCTACTACATTACCAGAAATATCACAAATTTCTAATTTTACTCTCATCGGTTCTAATAATATATATGATATTCTTGTGTTTTCTGAAAATGGATTAGGCACATTCTGCTCAAGTGATACGATAGAATTATTGTAACTATAACTATCTTTGTCATTTACACTGCTTACGATATCATTCTCATCAATATCTTTAAGAGTTAGGTTTTGATCAATCTGAACTGCCCTGAAAACACACCTCATTTCAGGCATACCGAATAGAACGCCATTCTTTGGTTGGTGGAACTTGTATTTGGTATAATGTAGTTCCTGACTCTTAATGAAAAGAATATTATCGTCGCCGAAAGTAACATCAATATTTTTCACGAAAGTATTTGTATCGCATATAATTTCAGAAGCATTGTGATGTACCCATTCGGAGAATTCCTGCGTCAGGTCTTTCGTCAATAGATTAATTCTGCTATAAAGATCTTTGCTGCCTGGTCTTTTCACGTTTTGCTTATAGATGACAGAGGCAATGCTGCTGGTTGACACAGATGATTTTGCATTTTGAATACTGCATAAAGAATCTTTTACTGTGTAATGGTTTGTGTTCCAATTCTCAGCATCCTGATTCCATTCTGCAATGGTCATTGATTGATTACCTTGCTCGTCAAATGCTTTGAATGAAGTCCATGTAGCGATCCCATGCTTATCAGTAAAGTCAATGTCGAGGTCCTTAAAGAATTTGCCTTCTTCCATTTCGGCTATTTCTTCGGGGATTGTCCAGTAATAGCCATCCCAGACAGACGAAAGTACCCTGCTATTCTGGTCTGTTTGATCAGCAATATTTATCCAGACCATCACTGCTTTATTTTCGTCGAATCTTGCAAGGCGAGGCATACTTTGCACTCCATGAATATCACTTATCATGTCGCTTTCCGTAATTTCCCATATTCCTCCATCATCTTCCAGCATTGCGTACCATAGATATGATTCGTTTTTCTCCAGATCGGCAACGATCCATGTTATCAGCGCTTTCCCCTCTTTTAAAACAGCAACGTCAGCCATACCTTCCATCCTGCCTGCCTGATGATGAGAAAAGTCATCCGGCATGACAGATACCTGCTTAATGATATTTTCTTTCAGGTCATAAATAGCGAACCAGATATCATGTCCTTTCAGCAATTCATTGATATTTGCCTGATAGGGGGCAGTCTCTTTTGTGAATCTATTCTGCGACCATGTGATAATAGCAGTATTTCCGGACATCAAATCTACTCTTGGGTTGCTGATAGCATTCCTATTGCTTGTTATAACGATTGGCTCTGAGAATCTCTTTTCTGAAGAATCGAATCTTGCTACCAATAATGTACCTAATCCACTTTCCTCGTCCTGTTCCAGCCAGGCACTGATCACTTCACCCTTATTTGAAGAGACTGCCGGCTGTGGATTACACTTATTGATATATCTGATCTCTTCAATATTATTATCTGAGAGAGGCGAATCATTCTTGTCATCTTCTTTAATGCCAGCTATTCTGTGCCCAAATGCTTTTACATGAACCTGAGGCCAATTCTCCGGTATTTCATCGCCATAGTGCTTCTTTGCAATAGTCTTTGGATGCATGATATATTCTTCGAAGATACCAAATAGTTCATGAGCGGTTATTGATATTGCGAGTTTTACTTCTTCCGATTTCAGGTTACTATTCTGGTATGTCCCGGCGCTATGGTGTATATCACCCAGACCGAATAAATATCCACCTTCAAGATTGACTTCGATAGAACCAATAATTCCAAGTACGAACTCTATTCCGATTGAGAACGATACATTGCTGCCAAAAACACCATATTGATGGGATGTGCTGTCGCCACCATCTTCTGTTGGGTCGAGACCACCGACAGAACCCCAATATCCGCGATCATCCATACCTACGTGTGTCTGGAAATCGCTGCCCCACTCGAAACCAAGAGAGAAGTCCCAGTATGGCTTAGCTATTATACTCGATGGGGTAAGGCCAGAAGCTTTGCTGACCAGCTTTTTGATGTCTTTAATAAGTTCGTAATACATGAATATTGGTAATTCAAATGAATGATGAACTCTCTTATATCTGAATGCTTCCAATTCATTCTTGTAAGGTCCATCAGGTATCAAGTAATAATAGCAGCCGTCGCATTGAGAGTTTTCATTTACAAGATCAAACTCATCATTCTTTTTGCCCCCGCCAAGAATATTTGCACTATAGCTTATTTCAGGATCATCCACAAAGCTGAGAGTCTTGGTTGATTTTATATATTGCAGATTTGCTGTCATATCCGGCACTTTGAATTTCAGTTCTTCACCATCAAACATAGGTAGCGAGGTCGTCATTTCTGCAATATCTGATCGTTTTGATTTATCAAAAGGAGTATTTACAGTATAGAAAACGGAATCATCCACTTCTTTCACATCTGAATAATTCGACCAGCGATATATGAAAAATGGGCGTGTTCTGTTTATTTTGATATGAATGTCGCTCTGCACTAATGCTGGCTCGGTGTCAATACCAAGATAATAAGACAGGATCATTTTGGTTTCAGGGGGCCATAGCTTAGCCATATCGTAAGTTACCGTCCATGTGGTGTCGTCCACTTGAACAGCATTCGTGCTGCCCATATCATAGCCATAGCTATCAACGAATTTTGCTTCTATTATGCTTAGCTCGTCAGCATAAGAGATTATCCTGAAAGTATTATTTTGTCTCATAGTGCCTGGAGCGATG
>CAYQTZ010000262.1:0-4521 GCA_964420565.1 uncultured Hyphomicrobiales bacterium | reverse complement strand
TAAGCTTATCATCTGCAGTCTTGGATCATTGCAAAAAGGATCAAACCACCTGCAACTCGAAGTCCTTTTCGATTTTTTTGTTAGATACCTGCTCTTCTATATAATCGCGTACGACGGGCTTGATGTAAAGATCATCAATGGGGTATTGCGCTAACCCGACAGCTAATGCAGAGGACATAGTTTCAAGTGATGTAGATCTATTTAAAACTATGAGCTTCTGGCTTTTGATCTCGCATGAGGCGCTTTTGAATTTGCCTTTTTCCTTGCGAACTTTAACGCCGATATTCTCGGCTATTTGCATCATTTCTTCTAATATCAGATTTAGCTTCATAATTGTATTATGTAATTTGTTTAACATCAGAATTTGAATTTTTATTCAAAGGCTTCCAGATAACGAAAACGATAATAGTGATCATTCCAAGATATTTCAATGGCTCAAGAATTCCTATTTTGTAATATCGAAACAGGAAGTAATCCTTAATTGGCTTACTTGAGAGCGAGAATATTTCGACATTACTGATAGCCATACCAAGCATAATATCTAAATATGTATTATATATCTCCACAGCAGAAATTACAAAGAATAGCATAAATGACATAAAGAGCCAGCCATTTTCTTTCAGAATTCTGAATGTAAGTACAAAAAGAATAATTGCAGATATGAATGAAATAGCAAAAGCTGTTCCAGTATATACAGAGCTAACAGAATAAAGATGAATAGAATGCAGCCGTATTTCGTTTGAATAATAATTCTTTATGCTAAGCTCAGTTGCCGGCACGAAAAGATCAAATGCTATAATATTCCTTATCAGCGAGCCCCCTATCCAAAAGACTACTGCAATAATGAATATCGTAATTAGTAACTTTATTGCTTTCTCTTTATGCTGCATTTACATTTACCAATAATTCAGTAATATACAAAAATACGAAATAATAAAGATTCTGCTAATTAAAATTATCCACATTTTTTTAAAATTTATGCTTATTAAAGAAAATGATTTCTTATTTTTACTGTTTATAAATTTACAATTTATCAAGAAATAATTATGATCACTAATAAAGCACAATTCAATTATAACGACTTAGCTGTTCTTTTTGGAGAAGATCGGCTATCAGGTATTGATGAATATTCTCAATTCACTGGTGTATCAATAGACAGTCGCAGTATTGAGCAGGGCAATATATTCGTTGCTATTGCTGGCGAGAGCATCGATGCCCACACAAAAATAGACCATGCTTTCGATAATGGCGCTTCTTTAGCCATTGCAGTAATGGATAAATATGATAATCAATCTAACAAACCAGTAATTTTCGTTAAAAATACCACTTCTGCTCTTGGCAAGTTAGCAAACCACCACCGCAGAAGATTCAACTATCCGGTTATTGCTATTGCAGGCTCGAACGGCAAGACAACAACCAAAGAAATTACTGCCCATTTATTATCATATAATTATAACATATTAAAAACATATAAAAATTTCAATAATCAGTTTGGTACTCCTTTGATGCTTTTGCAGATGACCGATGAATATGACATGGCTGTGCTTGAAATTGGCACCAACCAACCGGGCGAAGTGCTGATACTTTCCGAAATGGTAGAACCTTCTCATGGTTTAGTTACTAATATCGGCAGGGAGCATCTTGAATTTCTCGACGACTTAGACGGAGTAGAGATGGAAGAGACTGCACTATTCAGCTATCTAATCCGAAAAAACGGGCTTGCTTTCCTAAATATGGACGACCCGCGGCTTAGTAAATATACACGTGTAATTGATAAGTACTTTTCGTATGGCACAGCAGACAATCTGAATATGAAAGCGAAACTCAGTACCGATAGTAATCTTCATCCTGAGATATGTATGCTATATAATGGCAGAGAAGTAAAAGCTAAAATGAAAGAACCCGGCATTACTATGGGCTTAAATGCAATTGCTGCTTCCGCTCTTGCTTTCCATTTTGGCATGGAAGATTCTGGCATTATCGAACAGCTTGAGAGCTTCACAAATCCAAGCTCAGGAAGCTACGGCAGATTACTGATCGAAAAGGCTAACGAAATAACATTAATTAATGATACATATAATGCAAACCCTGAATCAATGCTAAAGGGTATAGAATCTTTAGTCTCTATGCCCGTTAAAGGAAAGCGGTATGCCTTGCTGGCTGATATGCTCGAACTTGGCACTCATTCCGATAAAGAGCATTACGAACTGCTTAGATCGTTATCAGGCACTTCCACACATGTTTTACTTTACGGCAATGAGATGAAAAAGCAATTCTATAATTTAGAAAACAAAGCAAATATCAGACATTTCAGCGACAAACAAGATATGATAAGCCATGCCTTAGACCTGTTAGCTGATGGTGATATTGCTTTGGTCAAAGGTTCACGAGGAATGAAAATGGAAGAAGTAGTTGATGCAATTAAAGAGAAATTTTCAGATAAATAATCTAATACTATGTTATATTATCTTGCAGATTGGATAAACATGATGTTCGACCCTCCGGGGTTCGGGATATTCCAGTATATCACATTTCGTGCCGGAGCTGCTGCTATCACAGCACTTTTGCTAAGCTTTATCTTCGGCCCAAAGATTATCTCAGTAATGAAACGCTATCAAATAGGCGAGCAGGCAAAAGTTGAATTGCAGCAAGTTGGGCAGCACTCCATAAAGGCAGGCACACCGACTATGGGAGGCATCATCGTTCTGATATCTTTGCTTTTGCCAACATTACTCTGGGCGAAGATGCTTAATTGGTATGTTATACTGATTTTCATCATAACTCTATGGCTCGGGTTAGTAGGATTCCTTGATGATTACCTGAAAGTAGTAAAGAAAAAGCCAAAGGGCTTGATAGGTAAATATAAATTAGTAGGGCAGATATTTATAGGTTTGGTTGTTGGGTGCATTATTTACTTTTTCCCCGATCTTTTCGGTGAAAGTTTTGACAAGTTCAAATCTCTTACAACTGTTCCTTTTTCAAAAAATTATAATATTGACTTCGGACTATTATATATCCCATTAGTTGTATTCATTATTACAGCTACCTCAAATGCAGTAAATCTTACCGATGGGCTGGACGGTCTTGCTATAGGAACTGTAGGCATTTCCGTGTTAGGACTTGCCCTGATAGCTTACTTTTCTGGCAATACCACATTCGCGTCTTATCTGAACATTATGTTCCTAAATGGCAGTGCTGAGCTTACAATATTTGCTGCTGCATTAGTCGGAGCCGCCTTAGGTTTTTTATGGTTTAACTCATATCCCGCTCAGATATTTATGGGTGATACAGGCTCTCTGGCTTTAGGCGGAGCCATCGGCGGACTCTGTGTGCTGCTTAAAAAAGAGCTATTGCTGCCGATAATAGGAGGTGTATTTTTTGCAGAAACAATATCAGTGATTTTGCAGGTATTATATTATAAGTACACCAGAAAGAAATACGGCGAGGGCAAACGCCTGTTCAGAATAGCCCCACTTCACCACCACTTCGAGAAATTGGGGTGGCACGAATCGAAGATAGTTGTTAGATTTTACATCATCGCTGTAATGCTGGCTATTATCGCTATGACTACATTTAAAGTAAGATAGATATACATTTTTTTGGGGGATGGGACCATCTATAATATATGCCAGAAGTCCCGAATTCAGTTGAGCTTCCCTATGTTCCTCGGTTTTGTGGAATACTGATCAGAGCTTCATATCAGTCTTCAGGCAGAAAAAGGTTAATTCCATCTCTCTGACCATAAAGCAGATATTCCAGACTCCATTATTATTAAAATTTTGCACTTCATTTAATAATAAAAATAATTTTTTGTCAGGGAAATTTATCATTGTGGAAAAACGTTCACAAATATCTGAAAAACAATGAATTATTTTAATGAAACTTATCATTAAATCACAATCAAAGCTTGCATTTATAGCGAATTGTAAATATATTATAACCAAATATTTATATTTATGTTTATCGGAGTCAGACATGAGAACGATTATCACACTATTGCTCTTATTGGTATTATACTCAACAAATAGCTATTCCTTCTCCGGCTTGGGTTCCGGCACTGAAGAAGATCCCTACCAAATAACCAACGTTCATCAGCTTCAGGAAATGAAAGATGACCTCGATGCTCACTATATTATTATGAATTATCGTTAAAGTATAAGATAATCTTTATGAAGCTCAATAATATCGTGTTTTTCAAAATTCTCGTCTAAAGCTATTATATGCTTTGCAAATATTTCTTTTAGTTCCTTGATAGTTGTATTTCCTGTTCTTACCAAAAGAAGTTTCTTTGGTTTGTGATATAATATATGGCTGTAAAAAAAATCGCTGTCTTTAGTTACAACAATCATATTGTTTTTATCAGCAATATCAATGATTTCTGCATCTGAAGTACGGCTTCCTTCCGGTAATTGCTCAACGTGAATTGCATCATGACCTAAAGATCGAAATCCATAGCACAAGGAAGCAGGAAGCTGAGCGTCAATCAGGAACTTCATTTAATTGACCACATTTGATATTGTT
>CAYQTZ010000261.1:0-4568 GCA_964420565.1 uncultured Hyphomicrobiales bacterium | reverse complement strand
CTTTTACTACGTTTGCCCTGTTCAATGAGGCTTGTAAATCCTCTTGCGCTGTGCCTCTCGGGTCAGTGTGGCCAACTATTGCTATTCTCGCTCTAGGATTTTGCTCTAAGAAATATGCCAGATCATCTAAATAATTTTCTAATCTCTCTGGTATATTCGAATTAAATGAAAAAACACGACTTTGATTTGGCACTATCTGCTCCCGCTCGCGTTCCTTTGCTGCTAAATCTTCTTCGATTTCTCTAGCATCAGGACTTTCCAAAGATATATCTATAGGCTTCTCTACTGCTGAAAGTTCTGCAAATTCATATTCCTGCTTCAATGTTATATCAGGCAAAACAAACTCTTCATAAGCCACCTTTACTGATGCTATCTGAGCGCCCGGCAAACGATAATCAGGATCGAAAAGTAATGTATCATACTCAATATTATCGAATCCTAACTTGAAAGAAACGCCAGTCCTTACCATTAACTGATTCCGGGACGAACCGTAGTCTGTGAATGAACTCGTCCCTCCATTCAATGAGACGTAGGGAGTCATCAGAATACGCATATTTTTGTTGATATCGGCTATCAATATATCATAGCCAGCACCTACGTGGAAGCCAAATCGAGAGGAAAAACTACTCGTTACTTTCTTATAATCATGATCTATCACGGCACTATGATCAAATGTCTTTCGCTGAAATATATTTGAATTGACATTAAGCTCTAAGTCAAAACCACCAAAAAAATGCAATCCTTCTAATAAAGAATAATACCTCGCCGATGGGGATATCGTTAGATATAAGTTATCATGAGTTGATTGGTATCTTGTATTCAAAGAATCATTATATGGATCAGACTCTACTGAACTTATGCGATAATCCAGTAATAATAAAGTCAAAGAAGCCCCCCATCTCTCTCCTTGAGGCTGCCAATCTCCGGTAAGTCCAAAGAACAACCCGCTTCCAAGACTCGCAGGAAAATCTATTAATGCATTAAATATATCTAATGTGTCATATAGCTCAGGCCTCTCAGGCAAATAAAAATCGCTGAAATAAAGATTCCCATTCACTCCGCCGGTAATACCAAACCACCACTCACCATACCGCCGGGTCACTTCTACGGTATCCATACCCGGAAGATAGTAAATATCATCTATCTCGCCAAGTGGTGCTTGTGAAAATAGCTCAGTAATACTCGCTAATATAAACAATATAATAATTAGATTTTTCATTTTTCATATCTGTCTGCTCTCAGTGGACGGCTGTCAGCTTACAGCAAATAGAATTTAAAACTATAATTTTACAACAAAATAACAAATTTTTACTTATCTAACAAACCCCTAATCATAGTCGCGTCATTAACCTTTTTCTACAAATGGGTCGCTACTCCGTAGCTGACAGCTGACTGCTGACTGCTGACCGCTGACCGCTACTTTATCATCTGCAACTTCACCACCGCCCGCGAAAACTCATACACAGGGTCGTTGATAGGATATGCCAGAAATATTACATCATACAACCCCTGAGCTGCCAAACCTTCAGAACTCAGAATTACCTCATACTGAGTGCCCGGGGGCGTTCGCTGAATATACTCACGCCGCATCTCCGTGCCCTCGAATTCCAGATACTTCAATGTCCTGCCAGTCAGATCTATCACTTTTATTGTCAAATATACATCATCTTCTATTATGAACTTTATCTTCGATTCCGTAGAAAACGGATTCGGATTACCCTGTGCATACGTAATAACTGCATGAGGTATCGGTAAGCAAATTATATCATATGTTATCCACTCATCTTACTGCTGGTCATAATGAAGCAGCTTGTAGCAATACTCTATATCCCGATACTGCACAAAGTCCACAAATGGAGGATTCGCCTCGCTGCCTATCTCCCCATAAACAGCTCCCTGCCCAGAATAATAGCCACCTTTCGCCTGCAATTTCCCACTCTGATCGCTCAATTCATCATACCTGCCCAGAGTATCTGTGAATGCCACCTGATCTGCTGTCTGATCCAACGAAAATCGCATACCTCGCAGCAGCATATAGCCGCCATTATGTGCCTCGCAATTCGTTTCCCAGGTCAAGTGCACTTCCAGATTGCTCATGTAAGTGCCCGCAAAATCTATCAGCTCGTAACATGGCTCCGGTCCCACCATTATACTATACTTCACTATCCCCTTGCCGTATTTGCTCATCTCTATGTTATTTGCCCTTATATATTTCAGCACCGATGGATTCATCGAACTCACGGCAATATTCTCCTCAGTCATATATGCACATGCCTGATAATAGCCATATGGCTCAAGCCACATTATGTCATCAGTCACCTGAGGAGGGAATTTCACCAACTCATCCATTATCACTACTGTAATTCGACCTATCGCTATCGTATCGCCCATCGGTATCACTACAGCGTCATCTAACGAATCTGGTCCCGTTACCGTTACGCTTATCCTGCCGCGATACTCACCATTTGGACCGCATGGACCATCCACTATGTCAGGCTGAATTACATAAGCATCCTCAGGCAGATCATTACCAGGTATCGGCACGGCATTCAGATCAGTCGGACTCCTGTATTGCACAAAATACTGATCATTATTAAGATTTATACCAGGTATAGTGAACACAAAAGTCCCCCCTACCCACCTTAGCCATTTGTCAGTAGGGTTATGCAATTTTATATCAAACTGTAATGCGTTATTAACAAGCATCGGCTCGCTTAGGACAGCAACAGCAAGTGTGTCCTTATTTTGAGCATTGACTTTGCCGAGAAAAAGGAAAAAAATTATAAAAAAAAATATTTTTACTTTTATATTTCTAAGAATTTTCATAATTTAGTATTGTCTATTATTTTCTTTTGTTATTCTGAATGAAATTTATATCTTCTGTGTTGATTATACCGTTCAAATTGACGTCGCCTTTCTCATATCCCTCTTTGTTGCGGTCTGTCCATGCGGCATTCATGTCTTCTTCTGTGATCTCAGGAACGACTATTCCCTTCTCTACTATATCGCCGGCTTGCATACCCCATATGATCCTGCCATTATCCAAAGCATATAGCGGCTTCATAGCTCCCCATGAACCTTCCACATGTGAGGCAACAGTAAAGTTCACATCTATATTCTTATTCGCAGAATTCATCAAATACTCATTTTGTGTCTTCAATGGCAAGTGGTTGCGGTGCATTACGCTTATCTGATACTTGCCAGAATCCACGCCCTTTGCAGTAAGCGAGATTACAGAATTGCCATTAACATCCACTATAGTCCCATCTTTCCTCACAAAGCAAGTGATGAAATGTCCTCGCTTGCCTGACTGGTCAAAGCCCAGCACTATCCAATCCACCACATCATCCGGGAATTCTTCTACTTTTATATCCTCTCTGTTCGGGTCAAGATTGTACGGATGTGCACGGCAGCAAGCCTCTCGCAAGCAGATCTGTACGCATCAATGTATCCGTTGTAGCTCCCTCGAGCATCAAAAGACCGCTGAACATAAGGAAATATGGTCCACTGCCAGGCAAGCCAATCGCAAAATGCCCAAACTGCTGAACTCCGCTTGCTTCGCTATATGCCCAGCCCTGACCAGGGGCTGTCGGTAAGTCCGAACCATCCTCTATTATCCATTCCTGACTGCCATAACGCTGAAGCATTAGATCGGGCACGCTTAGCCCATTCGTTTCGTTCTCCACTATCGTGCTTTGCGGTTGGTGTATCCAGCCGTAGCCCAGAGTCATATTGGGAGCGCCTGCCAAAGTGTCGCCATTGGCATTAAAGCCCCAAACGTCGATAGTTCTCTCCACAAATTGATTTTCATTAGTTGCATCATTGGGAAACTTTTGCGGCACCACACGCATCGTAATATGATCCGTTTCCCCTGCGGCAGCCGAATCGGAAAAGATCGTATATGTATAAGGATTATTGAAAACTATCGTGTCGCCGTTGAAAGCCAGGGTGGTGCGTTTCATATCGCCTATCACCTCGGCATAGCGAGTATTGCTGAACTCCGGATTCTTTCTCGGAATGTAAGTGATAGTAAAAGATTCGTCCGTGTCGGGGTCGTAACCGTTTATCGGTGCACCCACATACAAAGAATCGTTCACCGTTACGTTGCGGTCGAGCCGGATACCTCCGTCATTATTAACGGAGAGAAGCTGCAATGAGCCCGGATCTGAAGGCAGCTCTGGACCGGAAACCATCATGCCGTCGCCGACATAATAGACGTCCACTCTGTCCTCAAATACAGGTTCATGAGCGAGGGAAGCCCCCGTATGCCTTATTATCTTCGAAGAGTCCGCAATCGTAAAGTTATTATCTGCACTATTTCTGAATTCGCCCTGCGTCAGCTCCAATTTTCTGGAAACGAGGAAACCGCCACCTTCTACTACATCAGCACCCCACCAGTTATCGAGGTTGAGGTTGTGGAATTCGCCTTTATCACCGGTTACAGTCTGAGCGGCATCGCCATTCATTTTCACATCTCTTTTGCCGACCATTCTGCCGGTATTTAAAACAGGCCCGTGAGTATGAACTTCAGAAGAATCAAGAAAAACTTGTAATGAATATGTCTTTCA
>CAYQTZ010000260.1:0-4609 GCA_964420565.1 uncultured Hyphomicrobiales bacterium | reverse complement strand
CGCAGCATATCTCCAGAGTCATTCATTCTCTGGAAGATAGTACAAGTGCCGCCTACAAGCTGTATTACATCATCAATGACAGGTGTATAGGTATTAAAGCTTTTATTTTGCCCAAGCCATGTTTTTCCTATATTCATTTTAGGTATTGATATCTTTATTTTTTCCTTAGTGAATTGATTTTGGGCTTCCCAATCAATGAAATTTTTTGATAGATTAATGCCGCCGTTACGTTTTACATAATCTCTGGCTACATTCATATTATGATCAAGTTTAACCTGTAGCAAATCATTCGTTGTTTTGAATATACCGTAAACATCCTGACATATCTGCTCGATATTATCTTTAGATAGAGCATCGAGTTCCTTTTCTGCTTTTTCTGCTATAGAAGCATCAAACAAAGACAACAAAATGATCATACTAATTACTGGGACTCCCGAAGCAATAATTGAAAGTCCAACGATTTTTCTTTTTAATGTAAACTTCACTTTGATAAACTCCATTAATATATATGTATCTATAAAACAAATAACTTATTAACGATCTTCAAAAAGAAACAGAAGATATAATAATATTTTTATATCGTATTATCTTTATATAATCAAGATAATATCAATAACCAAAATTCAATTCTGGAAAAAATACAAAAATAATTGCAGTTAACATAACTATTCATTCAGTTTTTCAATTAATTTATACAAGGGCATCTTCGGCATCGGCTTTATATATTCCATATTCTTTATTTGCATCAATCTTTTACTTTATAGAAGCTGCTACATAGAGAAATCAGTTTACCATCTTCAATCAAATATTCCAATCAGGCATTGTACATGCGAAATGAGTTAAACTAAATTTTTCGAGCTTTTTCTAATTTATACATCAAGCCGATCCCTACCAGCCACCCTTATGAACAAGAGAGTGAGTAACTTATTGTAATATAAAGATATATCAGAATTTTCCCTTAATTGTAATGGGGAATACAAAGGGATATTCTTCGTTTTTGCAATGGTCTGATAGAGCAAGTAGCTCCTGTAATCCTCAGGTCTGCCCTTTAGTTAAACCCTGCAACATTAATATAATGACTTTCCAGATCTGCGAGACTTGGAAAGCCTTTATAATGAGATTGATACTTCAGGAAGTATCTCTTGGCTCGAAAAGTATTCCAGACTGTTACATTAGAAATATTTTTATTTGTCAGTATCGTTTTCAGATGTTTTCTTTTTCTTTAAATTCTTTTTATATTTAAGATATACAAGGAAAGATACCATGAGAACTATAGCTGCTCCTATAATATAGAAAAAAACTGTAATATCCTTTTCAATAGGTTCTTCATAACCTAAAGAAAAAGATCCTAATCTTTTAACATCCATCACTTTGGTTATCAAGTAATTTGGGTCTTCCCACAAAGCAGTTGCTAATTCATTATCCAATCTTATCCAATCATCGCTAAGATATTTAAAATAAATTGATATTAATGAATTATCATAATCTATAGGCAACAGAGCTTTAGGATAAATAAAAGATATTTCTATTGGTTTTTCAGGATTAAATCCGCTTACAGATTCGATGTTCCATCTGGCACCTTTATTTGTTCCACCGGGGAATAGCGGCTCTTGTTCTGTTTGGACCGCAAAAATATTATCTTCAGGTGCTTCAAATCTTAATGGCTGATACTCATCCAAAGTTCCGACAGGAAAGATTTTAGAATAATTCAATATAAGTTTCCCTTTTCCTGTTGTAGCAAGATAACCTCTAATACCATAAGAGATAATATCCTTTTTAACGATTAGATCTGGTTCAATGAGTTCAATCTTGTTATTATTAAAGTCCAAAAAATTACAAACGATTTGCTTTCCTCCACTTATTGTACCACCAATTTCTGTTCGGATTGATAATAATTCTACAATAATTTCTGACTCTAATTTGATAGTGCCATTTAGGATTAAATTAACATCACTCATTTCATGTATATCTTTTATGATGATTGGGGTATCTCCTTCGATAGTAATGGTTTTAGGGTTGCACGAATACTTTTTCAAATATTCCAAAGCAGTAGTAAGATCATTAAAAGCATTTCGATAAGAGCCATTCCAAGAAAGTAAAATATCTCCTCTGTAAATATCATCGTCTGCAAAATATTCGTCATTAAATTCATGACTGATCCACATATGGCATTGAGATTGGGCAAATACTAAACATTCTGAACTAAAGAAAATGATCAAAATGATCAAAGCAATTTTTTTAAGAGTATTCATTTTGTACACCTTATGATTACTTAAAAATTTTTTATTTAGCTTTTATATTCATTAAGGAAATTGTATATTGTATTGTTAATGAAGATATTAGTAATTTTAAAGGAGTACCCCCTCAAATAAATAAGTTAACACAAGCTTACGTTAATATAATAAATATCAAAACAAAATGAAAGTAATAATTTTCATATTATCATTAATTTTTTTTAATGGACTCTTTTCTTTAAAAGCTGATCAGAAGAGGATAGATTCCGTTATATCAGAAATGAGGTCTATGAAATCGGATACAAACATGGTTAATTCTTTACTTTTTATTAGTAAGGAATACTATTTTGATAATCCCGAACTTGGTTTTAAATATAGCAAGAAAACTATTGATCTGTCCGAAAAACTAAATTGGAAAAGTGGATTAGCTCAAGGTTATGCTATTTTAGCACTTAACTATTACAAAACCTCCAAACATCAAGAATCTATCAATAGCAATCAAAAAGCTTTATCTCTTTATAGAAAGATGAATGACACTACTGGTGTCAGAGATATTTTGTGTAATCTGGCTTTGGTCTATTCAAATATTGGAAATTACAATACAGCGATCGAATACTTTTTTGAATCATTGAAAACCTCGGAAGAATTAAAAGATAGTGTAGCGATATCAAGAACTTATACCAATATTGCTGATCTATATAATAATCTTTTTGATCATACAAAGGCGAGGGAATATTATCAAAAAGTCAGAAATATATCTGAAAGCCTTAATGATTCTATCAGTCTTGGAAAAAGTATCAGCAATATAGGAAGCACTTACCTACTACAAGATAGTGTTGACAAAGCATTAGAATTTTTTCTAATCTCAAAAAACATCAGACAAGCAAAAAAGAGAGAAGAAGGTCTTAGTAAAGTATTGAGTAATATTGGACTTGTATATTTAAAAAAGAAAGAATATGACAAAGCTATAGAATATTTTAATGATGCTTTAAAAATTGCAGATTCTTTAAAACTAATTGAAGAAATAGCAAATATTTATGAAAATTTAGGAAATACTTATTATAAGATGGCAAAGTACTTTATTGAAGAAGAATACTCCTATGAACAAATAAATCAGAAGAATCAGTATATAATAACTTCTGAAGAATATTTAAAAAAATCAATTGATATATTTTTACGTTTAAATGAAATAAATAATTTAATGAATTCTTACTTTTTAATATCTGAATTATACGAATATAAATCAGACTATTATAATGCTTTCAAATTTTTTAAGAAATATGCTGAAATCAAGGATTCTCTTCTTACAATTGATTCTAAAACAAAAATTGCCAACCTCGAAGCAATAAGAGAAAATGAGAAGAAAGATTCTGAGATAAAGATACTTAACGAAAGGAACAAGTATGAATTACAACAAAAAAGAATTATCACTTGTGCAGCCGCAGGTGGCATTCTGCTACTATTAATTCTTGCTTATGTTCTATATCGTAGATACAGATACAAAGCTAAAGCAGAAGCTCTTCTACAGGAAAAAAATCAGGAAATATCAAATGCTCACCAGAGAATCACTGATTCTATTACCTATGCCAGAGGAATTCAATCAGCAGTTCTGCCATTTGATAGTCGAATAAGAAAATTCCTCAAAGATTACTTCATCCTCTTCCTCCCCAAAGACATCGTCTCAGGCGATTTCTACTGGATAGAAAAGATTGATGGGAAGATATTCGTAGTCGTAGCAGATTGTACCGGTCATGGTGTGCCAGGTGCATTTATGTCCATGATAGGTAATGAAATGCTGAATAATATCGTTATCAAACAAAGGGTTTTCAATCCGGCAAAAGTACTGGAGGAAATGCACAAGGATGTCCGCTACGCACTAAAGCAGGACGAGACCGTAGCATCCAGCCACGACGGTATGGATGTCTGTATGTGCGTGATCGAAGATAAAAAGCTGACCTTTGCCGGTGCAAAAAGACCTCTATATTATGTACAGAATAGCGAATTCTTTGAGATAAAAGGCGATCGCAGATCAATCGGTGGCAGACAAAAGGAAGAGGAACGCACCTTCTCTAACCATGAAATCTTGCTGTCCACAGAAACCATGCTCTATCTGACAACCGACGGTTATCAGGATCAGCACAACACCCGGCAAGAAAAATTTGGAGTGAAGCGTTTCCGAGATCTATTGCTCTCAATCTCAGACAAACCAATGCAAGAACAGAAAGAAATACTGGAAAATACACTTTCGGAGTTCTCCCAAGGCGAAAAGAACAGGGACGATGTGGCGGTAATGGGGGTTAGGTTGTAATCATAATATTTGTAGTGTCATGTCAAATATTAATTGTCAATCAATCAGGAATGATTGATCTACTAAA
>CAYQTZ010000259.1:0-4620 GCA_964420565.1 uncultured Hyphomicrobiales bacterium | reverse complement strand
ATTATTTCCACGAATTGTAAAACTGTATTTTTTCATTTTTTCATTTCCAGAAATTATTATTTTACTCTTGGTGTTGGTGGTATATTATATATTTTTGAACTCCAGGGAGAATATGGTTTTTGCACCCTGGTAATTGTAAGAACGGTATTTTCTAAGTCATGTGTTTCGTTGAAATACATAGACAGGGCAGTAGCTATTGCTGCAGTTTCCTCGCCTGAGATAAAGAGGTCTTCAACAGTGGAGTGCGGTTTGCCTAATTGTGTAATGCGCTTCAATTGTTTGCTCAGCAAGAACTTAGTAAGCCATGTGAATATTACATATAGAAGAAATAGCGAGGCAAAAACTATTATATAGCTTGATATAGTGATCACTATAGCATTATTGTCCGTTATTTTTTCCAAATCAAACACTATGTCGTTTAAAGCATCGTTGCTTTGGGCGCTGATTATCAAATGCCGGATATCAGCAATTAATAATAATAAGTAATTCAACATAAACCACCTATCTATAAAGGTAAATTAGAATGTTTCTTGGGTAGATTCCTATCCTTTTTGGTTGCCAGCATTTGCAAAGCCCGAATTATTCTGAACCTCGTGTTCCTTGGTTCGATAACGTCATCTATATATCCATAGCGGGCAGCAACGTAAGGATTAGCAAATTTATCTGAATATTCTTTTTCTTTTTCCTCGCGATATTTAATTTGCTCAGCGGAATCGGGAATTTTTTTCATTTCTTTCTGGTATAGGATTTCAATAGCTCCCTTAGAACCCATCACAGCAATCTCTGCCCCGGGCCATGCGTAGTTTATATCGCCGCGAAGATGCTTGGAACTCATCACGTCATAAGCACCGCCATAAGCTTTGCGAAGTATTATCGTGATTTTTGGTACTGTTGCCTCGCCATAGGCATATAAAAGTTTAGCGCCATGGATTATTATGCCGCCATATTCCTGAGTAGTGCCGGGCAGGAATCCGGGAACGTCAACCAACGTTACTATTGGGATATTAAAAGCATCGCAGAATCGAACGAATCTGGCTGCCTTACGCGAAGCATTGATATCAAGCACTCCCGCCAGATAATTTGGCTGGTTAGCTACTATGCCTACAGATATTCCGTTGAATTTAACAAATCCAGTAACGATATTGGGTGCATAGCGGCGCTGAACTTCAAGAAATTCTGCTTCGTCTGATATAAGGTGAATAATATCTTTTACATTATATGGTTTATTTGGACTTTCGGGTATTATTTCGTTTAGATCATCTTCTAAGCGATCTATAGGATCATGGCAAATAACTACAGGAGTTTCTTCTAAGTTATTCTGTGGAATGTAGCTTAGCATTTTACGAATTATCAGTATCCCTTCCTCTTCGTCATCGGCGAGGAAATGGCTGACTCCTGACTTTGTGGAATGTACGGCAGCTCCGCCAAGCTCTTCGACTGTTACGTCTTCGTTGGTCACTGTCTTTACGACTTTAGGCCCGGTAACGAACATATAACTTGTATCTTTAGCCATTATAACAAAGTCCGTCAAAGCTGGTGAGTAAACGGCTCCGCCAGCGCATGGACCGAAAATTGCTGAGATCTGGGGAACAACGCCCGATGCCATGATATTTCTCTGGAATATTTCGGCATATCCGCCCAAAGAAGTTACGCCTTCCTGAATTCTGGCTCCGCCGCTGTCATTGAAACCAATTATGGGCGCTCCCACTTTGATGGCTTTATCCATTACTTTACAGATCTTCTGGGCATAGGCTTCGGAAAGCGAGCCGCCAAAAATTGTAAAATCCTGGGAGAAAACATAGACTAATCTGCCGTCCACTGTGCCGTAACCAGTTACGACTCCATCGGAGAGATAGTGCTCTTCGGCAAGTCCGAAATCAATACATCTGTGAGTAACAAACATATCGAATTCTTCGAAGCTACCTTCGTCAAGTAGCAATTCAATTCTCTCGCGTGCAGTAAATTTGCCTTTCTTATGCTGGGATTCAATTCTTTTTTCGCCACCACCCATGCGGGCTTGCTGGCGCATTTCCATTAGTTCTTTGATTTTGTCCTGCATTGACATATTTTCATTCACTCCTTCTTGGGTGAAATATATTTATAATCAGGTAATTAAACATACAAATCTATACATAAAATCAATAACATAAAATTAATTTTTAAGCCATATTAAAAATAATCTTAATCTTGCGAAATCTGCTGAAAGCTATGTAGGAATTATTCTGATAAAATATAAGAAAATCGTCCGTTGCGGCAATCTATCCTCAGTATATTGTTATATAAAACATCAGAACCTATGATGCCGTCTATCTTTACAAAATAATTCTTCAATTTCGCTCCTGTTCCTATGTCTTCTATGCTTACAGGCGTGTTGTCTATTACAAAATCGAAGCGAGGGACTACATTTGCGAAATTATAGACTGCGCCGCCTGCCGATAGTTCCTCTCGAGTTATCCAGTACACATTATCGAAGTACATCTTTTCTAAGAGATTCTCTGTGATAGTTGATCTTTCCATCCCGGTATCTAAACCAAAGTAAAGTTCCCTGCCTGATGGACTTTCTAATCTCAGTACAGGAATTCCCAGCCAAAAGAAATTTTTTTGAGGTGCAGCGGATGATCTCGGCTTTCTTATTATAGTGTTATTGTTATGATAATTCAAAGTAATATCAATATTTTGCAAAAGTTTCCAGCCGATAATGCCATCTATTTTTGTTAATCGATTAGAGCCGAATATACGAAAGCGCAGATCAAAATCATTCAGTATAATTGCAGGATGGTTTTTTACAGTTAAGTCGCCAATCTTCAAATCGCTAATTATAGTCGGCATATAGTTTACTCTTAGTACTGTAGCCGTTAATGCCTTAGATCGCTCGAATGAAAGAGGAATGATATTGCATATATCGGCAGCATCGGAAGCAATAACGCTATAATTGGCTCCTGTATCTACCCAAAACCAGAAAGTATTGCCGTTTATCTTGACTTCTACTATGGGCGCCCCCGAAACGCTTTGCATAGTATGTACCATAAATGAATCAGTTTCCCATATTAACTCTTCCTTTGGTGCATTGCTAAATGCTTTGACGGATACCATGATATTGTCTTCATCATTCAGATCCTTAGTATGATATTGATAATTCCTAAGTATCTCATCCCAATTTGATTCGAAGAAGAGCAGATCTGTAAGTACCTGATTGGAATAATATTTTACTGTAGAATCATTAGTATATAGATATAATTGCTCGAATATTTCTTTAGCTTCGCTATATTCAGCATTCAATATTTGCCGTAAACCATGGGCAAACTTTTCCTGATCTTTGGATAATTCGACATCATCATTAAAATCAAGATCAAAGTTCCGCATCTGCTGCCATACATCTTCATATTTGAAGTTTCTGTATTGCGTAGAATTCTGACTTATTTGTTTCGAGCATTTCGATAATAATATCAGGAATAAGCAATATATAACAATCCTGATCAACATGAGCTATGCAAATCAATTAAACAATACTTAGAAAATATTAACGAAAATTAAGGATTAATGTTACATTACTTCAGTTCGAAAGTAACGTTGACAGTAGCAGTAACCCGGATCATCCCTGGGTGCATATCCGGGCCACCTTCTAACTGCGAGGACATTTGCATAACGTTTGCTTGTCTTCCTAAGGGATTGCCATAGCTTGGCTCTTCGATCCTAATTGCTTTACCTATTGACTGCCCAAGCTCGCCAGCAAGCATTTCAGCTTTTTCCTTTGCCGCATTTATTGCTTCTTTTCGGGCTTCGTCCTTATTCTTACGCTGCTCTGACGATCTATAATCTACTCCATAAAGATTTGTGGCGCCTGAGTAGATTATCTCAGAAAGCATCTGCTCTATTTTTTCAATATCTTTCACTGTAACGCTGATACGCTTAAAGAACCGGTAGCCATTTATGATATCGCCTTCGTAATTAGTTTTGGCGAAATTTTTATAGGTTGGTTCTATTTGAATCATATCTGTTTTAATTAAATTTTTGTCGATGTTATATTTATTAAGAAGAGAGGATAGCTTATAGCTATTTTCATAGAACCTTTTTTTGGCAGATTCCATATCTTCGTCCCATATCTTTATGCCCATATTGATAACGGCTTCGTCTGGTATTACATAAATTTCGGCAACACCCGAAACAATTACGGTATTTACGTGGTCGCTCTGAGCAAAGCCAGTACCAGAAAAAAGTATAATAAGTATAGCAATTGATAATATTTTCTTATACATTTTTCACTCTCCCTTTGAATTTTTTTAAATATTTTGATATATAAGCTACTGTATTTTCTTTTTTGCTAAACATAATTTATAACATATACTCTTTTTGTAAAGCTCTTCCATACTAATTCAATATCGCGAAAAAGCAGATATAAGTATAACCACGAAAACCAGAAGAATAAATTTCAACTAAATAAAATCGGTTAGCATTCATTTCAAAGATTTTGTAATGGGTTTATAATGAAAAATATGATAATACCATTGCAAAAGGCAAAAATGATCCCTCCCCAGCCCTCTCTTATAAATAAGGGAGGGAGTAAACCATTGATATATAATATTTTAACCTCCCCCTCTTTTAAGAGGGGGATTGAGGGGG
>CAYQTZ010000258.1:0-4640 GCA_964420565.1 uncultured Hyphomicrobiales bacterium | reverse complement strand
AATTGTTGTATTTTTCTGTTAGAGAAGATATATTACTTAGTATCAATATGTGTAATGCTTTATTATATTGATTCATCACCTGCACTATAAGCTCCATATTACTCACCAAACACCAAAGAAGGAGGCCTTATGTTCAGGATTACATCCTCAAATCGCTGCCATCTTTCTGCTTTGGTTAATTTATTGTCGGCATCAATATATTCTCTGATGGATTGCTCGCCAAGATTATAATTAATGATATAAGACCGATAAATATCAACAAAAGAGAGCAAGCCAAGAGCTGCTTTGCTACTCGTTAAATTATATTTAGAATATACTTCGGCTATCTCTTCGGTGGTCATTGTACCATCAAGATGAGCTTTGCCGCAATAATTGCTCAAAAATGCCATCTTTTTTTTGATATTATTGATCTCTATGAATTTTTCGGCGAGTGTAGTATCAATGCCAGCCATTTGAAATACTTTCTGCAATATCACTACCATATCATTACCTGGGAATACTACATCAGCTGCATAGTTGGCAGTGCCCTCAGCCCAGAATGCAGAATGTGAAAACAGCGGTATAATAGAATATTCCACCCATCCCCGATCTTTGTAATAAACTTCGTCTAACAATGTGTAAAATAAATGATGACCAGGATAGCATTCATGAGTAGTAAAAGTAATCAAAGAGCTTACACTCATAGCTCCAGAAGAATTTATCTGTATCAGGCTGTGCGAATTCCCCTGATACCAGTTATATCCTCCCCATGGCTTCCCTGAGACATATTCTACTGTAACACTTTCGTGAGCAGGCATATCAATGAATTCCTTAGTTCTCGTTCGGGCTTCCTCCAATACATAATCGAAACAATCCGATACCCTGTCTGCCGGAATACTGAACTGAGATATCCAATCGTTGTAGCGAGATTCCAAAGTGCCGGTGCCGGGTACTGCCTCGTCGAGTTCTATCAGCACTTCATCATAATGGCTAAGTGGATAGTCCGGCGCTACCATATCGTAATAAAGCTCCGTTTCGGTATCGAAAGGATACACCTCGCCATTTAAGTATAATGCTCTGGCGCTGAGAGAGCTGATAAATTTGCGTAGATTATCTACACGCATTTTCTGGAGATCACTTAATTTATCATATTCATGCATATTGGTACCCAGCAAAGTAAGCAAAGAATCTGCAAAATGATTGATCTGCATTAATGTAAGCCCCATCTTTTTTGCTTCTTCTTTTAAATATTCAGGACCGAAATATGCATCCACATAATTCTCATCGTACTCGATGTTGAATGAAAGTCTAATGAAATCTGTCCCCAGCGAATCTGAAAGCTCGGGAAGATATAGTTCATCATCGTTATTCTTAGTAGAATTCTCGCATGAATAAACAAAAAAAACGATCAACGAAGCCAATAATATTAAATATTTTTTCAATTTTCTAATCCTTTAAATTTAAAATGACTCTACCTACCTGGCCACCTGCCAGAATTTTATTTATTTCGACAGAAATCTGGTCAAGATTTACTTCTTTGATGATTCTTTCCGGTCTATCAATTCTCCATAGTCCAAATATTTTCTCCCATATTTTGAGACGCAGGTCCATTGGCTTTTCAGCAGAATCTATCCCAAATATCGTAACTCCTCTAAGTAGAAAGGGATACAAAGATGTTTCCAGCGTATCGCCACTTACGTTGCCCAGACAGCATACAGCGCCGTGCATTATAGTTGACCTGATTGCTGCAGATAATGTATTCCCACCAACGTTCTCAACTACTGCAATCCATCTGCCCGGCAATAATGGTTTTCCTGTTTTGTCAGTTACATCCGTGCCGCTAATGATCGTTTTTGCACCGATATCTTTCAGATATTGAAATTGATTTATTTTAAAAGTTGATGCCACTACTTCATAACCGAGCTTGCTGAACATTGCAACAGCTAAACTGCCTACGCCGCCGGTCGCTCCCGTTACAAGGACTTTCCCTTGCCCGGGGGTTATCCCTCGGTTAATGATCTCCCAGAGACATATGCCGGCAGTAAATCCCGCAGTGCCATAGATCATGGTTTCCCGCAAAGATATTTCATCTGGCACTTTGACTACCCATCCCGCCGGAACGCTGATATATTGCCCGAAACCACCGTCTGTGTTCATGCCAAGATCATATCCTGTAACGAGTACTCTATCTCCTTTGCTGAATTGCAGGTCAGATGAGCTGGCTACAATACCAGCAGCATCAATCCCCGGCGTATGAGGGTAATTGCGAGTGATACCTTTATGCCCCTTAGCCGAAAGAGCATCTTTGTAATTAAGGGAAGAGTAATGCACTTCTATCAGCACATCTCCTTTGGGCAGTTCGGAAACGCTCCTCTCTTTTATGAACCGCATGAAATTCCCTGGTTCGATTTCCTCTGTAACTAAAGCTTTGAACTTTTTTTCTGACATTTTTTCATCCTGATCAATTTTTTTTAAAGAAATATTTTTCAAATTCACTTCAAATTTGTATTTTATTTTTAAAATATATCAAATTAAACTGAATTATTTATTATAATATAATTACATATTCAGTAATTTTCAAATAATCTATGGGGATTTATATGTCTATTCAAAAAATTTTAGTTGTAGGAGCAGGAACAATGGGTAATGGAATTGCCCATATATTCGCTCAGACCGGTTATGATGTTATACTTTGCGACGTTAACGAAGCAGCTCTGAAAAAAGGTATCTCTACTATCGAGAAGAATCTCGGCAGACAGCTCAAAAAAGAAAAGATTACCGAAGATGAACTAAAAGCAACGCTTGCCAGAATTATTGGCACAACCAATATGCAGGACGGTAAGGAATGCGATTTTGCTGTTGAAGCTGCTACAGAGAACAAAGAACTAAAGTTCAAGATATTCGAACAATTAGATGAAATTACAGGCGATAATGTAATACTTGGTTCTAACACATCAACTATATCTATTACAGAAATTGGCGCTCATACCAAAAAGCCAGATAAAGTAATCGGTATGCACTTTATGAACCCTGTGCCTATAATGAAACTCGTAGAAGTAATTAAGGGGCTTGCCACTTCTGACGAAACTTATTCTACAGTAAAAGAGCTTTCCGAAAAACTTGGCAAAGTGCCAATCCTTGCTAATGATTATCCCGGCTTTATCGCTAACAGAATACTCATGCCTCTTATTAATGAAGCAATATTTGCTCTGATGGAAAGTGTCGGCACAGCAGATGCTATTGATGGAGTAGCTAAACTGGGACTTGCTCATCCGATGGGACCTTTGACACTTGCAGACCTGATCGGTTTGGACGTAACTTTGGCTATTATGGAAGTGCTGCACGAAGATTACGGAGATCCGCGTTTCCGTCCGGCACCACTTCTCAAAAAGATGGTCGCAGCGGGATATTATGGCAGAAAAACTGGTAGGGGCTTTTACGATTACACTGGAGAAAAACCTGTGCCAATGAAACTGATATGATTTTAATTACTAATATTATATGATTTAAGTTTTTTTATTGTTATATTTCTGAAAATAGCGGGGCGTAAAAGAAAAATAACTGTCCCGCTATATTTTACTAACATCAATAATGAATATGGGGTCGCTCCCGGAGGTTATCATAAAATGAGAGGTAAAGAGCAACAATTTGATTCAGAACATCCCGAAGTACTTGCTGCCTATCAGGCGGAAACAAATGGTAAATACAAGCAAGCTATCGAGCATTACAAAAATGCTTTGGCGGATAATCCAAACTTTGGTATAGTTTATAAGCATCTCGGCAATGTTTATTATAGGATTGGAGAGCTGCAAAATGCCGTTGACTCGCTTGAAAAAGCAAGAGACTTGCTACCAAATTTTCCGACAGTATGGTACGAGCTTGGTCTTGCTTATTACAGACAGGTGAAGATAAAAAAAGCTATAGATTGTTTAGAAAAAGTACTCAAGATTGATCCTGAATTCTTAATGGCTCATTATTGGCTGGGGATTCTAAACTTTCATTACGGACACGTACGCGAAGCCAAGAAGCATTACAAGGCAGTAGCCGAAAAAAATCCTGAATTCACTATTACATTCTACCACCTTGGCAACGTAAATCTTAAATTAGGATTTTTCGAAGAGGCAGTAAATAATTTCAAAAAAGTAATTGAAAAAAGTCCCGACAGTCCCGCTGCTTATACATTAATGGGTGATGCATATCTGAATTTAGACAAACGATACGAAGCTCGTATTGCTTTCGAGAATGCTCTTCATCTTGACCCAAATGATAGAAAAGCAAAACGCGGACTTATGCTAATAGAAGATTTCAGAGATATTAGTTTTTGATCTATCTTCTTTAGATATCTATCATTAATATACTGAATTGTCAGCAAGGGATAATGCCATTGCAAAATATATGAAAATCCACCTCATTCCCAGTTTTCCCTACAGGTAGGGATCGAAATAAAAAAGTAGGAGGTTTGCCTATCTAATATATTTCAATGGTTTACGCTATTCCATGAATTTTAGAGACTGTGTGATAGTCATAGAAAATCAATAATTGATCCCCCTTGTATTCCCCCTTAAAATTAAGGGGGATTTTATCTTACTTCCCCGCTTTGCAAGAGGGGTTTTATCTTACTTCCCCGCTTGGTAAGAGGGGATCGAGGGGTGTTTGTGAAA
>CAYQTZ010000257.1:0-4645 GCA_964420565.1 uncultured Hyphomicrobiales bacterium | reverse complement strand
GGGAGGGTTAGGGTGGGGTTCTCTTCAAAAAAAACCAATTAACGACGAAGTTTTTATTTCGAATGCTTCCAGAGTTGTGAATATATATGTATATCTATGCTATCTTCTTTCTTATTCGCTACTTCTTCTACCCTTATTATCTCGAAGTTGTCTAATTAGCTATTTGGTAAAAAATGCTGTAATATGCTCTTTTCCATCTTCTTCCATTATTTTTACTACTTTTCTTCTCTTCATGCAAATACTATTTTAACTAATTTCCCCTAAAATGAAAGTGAGCCCTTATTTTTTGTCTTGTCAACCCCAAGCTCCCATAACCGTAGTAAACACGCATGCGTGTTTACTACAAACTCGCTCTGAATATCATATAACAAGACCATTGCAAAACCAAAGAAAATCCCCCTATGTCCCCCTTTTCCCGACAAGTCGGGATCGAGATAAAAAAGGGGGATACAACACATTTAATTATATAACAAAGGCTTGCTCTCTCAAAGTATGGGAGGACTTGCGAGGGATCGGTTTTATATATTCAAAATTATGCAAAATATTTATTTATTGCTGTCAATGATTATTCCATCTAACATATTGTATATTTTGTCAGAGATATAAGCGATTTCCTTGCTATGGGTAGCTATTACAATAGTAACGTCATACTTTTCACGAATGTTCTGTAATAATGTCATCACAGATTCTGCGGATTTCATATCGAGATTGCCAGTTGGTTCGTCTGCGAGTATGAATTCGGGGCGATTTATCAGGGCGCGAGCTATTGCAACTCTTTGCTGTTCGCCACCAGAAAGTTCAGAGGGTTTGTGCGTTTCTCTGCCGTCTAAGCAAACATCGCTTAAAAGCTCTTTCGCGGTTTCTTTTGCTTTGTTGAAAGATATGTCTGCAATCAATGCAGGCATCATCACATTTTCTAATGCGGTAAATTCCGGCAAAAGGTGATGGAACTGAAAGACGAAGCCCAATGCCTTGTTCCGAAAGGCGCCGGCTTGTTCGGGGTTAAGCTTTGTATGGTCGTACCAGTCATCACCGTATTTCATGCGAACTGCCCCTGAATCTGCATTATCTAAAGATCCCATAATATGGAGCAGTGTGCTTTTGCCTACTCCAGATGGACCCATTATGCAGACAAATTCATTTTTGATGATGTCTAATGATAAACCTTTTAGAACAGGGGTTTCCTTTTTCTGATCTTTTGAGTATGATTTATAAATGTTTTCTGCTATTATTACTTTGTTGTTAGTCATTATGTCCTTTTATTGTAAGATGTCATCCGATAGCTCTTTGCCACCGGATGACAAATGTAAAAATTATTTCAATATTTTCATTTCTACTCTTCTGTTCATAGCTCTGGCTTTGTCATTTTTTTCTTGGATTAAAGGTTTGGTTTTGCCGTAACCCACAGCAGATATTCTAGAGCCATCAATGCCTGCGGTTACAAGATATTCACGAACGGCTTTAGCTCTGTCTATTGATAGTTTATTGTTGTATTCATCTGTCCCCTGGTCGTCAGTGTGACCTTCTATCTGAACATTTAGTTCGGGATTTTCTTTTAGGTAATCAACTATTCGCTCTAATTCGGGTATGGATTCATCTTTGGGTATAGATTTATCGAAATCAAAGAAAACGAGCAATCGTGTGCCCGTCGGCGAGAGCTGTATATTTTTTTCTATATTGTAACCTTCATCGGTTACAGGAATGTCAAAACGTTCGCTGTAAAAGACATAATTAGGTTTTGTAGCAGTTATCGAATAAGACCTTTCCGGCTGCAGCACAACGAAGTATTTTCCAGATATGTCATCACTGCGGAATTCTGCTACTTTTTTTCTGGTTTTCAGATCAGTAATAATAATATTGCTACCGAGCGGAACACCATTCGAGGCATCGCTTACTATTCCGCTAACTAAAACTACAGCACCTGATTCATATGGATTAGGTACGACTGTGTAAATATCGAGATTCCCTGTCCCGCCGGGTTTGTTTGATGCGTAATATGCAATATCAGCATTTGGAACGGACACATAATAATATTCATCTGAGCTTGTATTAATGGGTTCGCCAGCATTTTGGGGAACTGTGAAACCTTCGTTTTTAAAATTACTGATATAAATATCAAAACCTCCAACGCCATTATCGCGATTACTTGCAAAAGACATCGTTTTGCCATCAGCGCTCAAGAACGGAGACATCTCGTCGTATTTAGAGTTTATAGTTCTGCCAAGATTTTTGGGGATTCCCCAGCCGCTGGCAGTTCTTTCGGAGACATAGATGTCACTGCCGCCAAAACCGCCATCTCTATCAGAAACGAAATATAGTTTAGAACCATCGGTTGAAAGATATGGTTGGGAGTCCCATTTGTCTGAGTTGATATTTGGTCCGAGATTGCGTATTTGGTCCCATTCGCCATTAATTTTACGGGCGCTGTATAGGTCGGTTCTGCCATATCCTCTTTCGCCATGTTCGTAGGAAGCAAATACCATATACTGACCATCCGGAGTTAAGGTGGCTCCGCCATTTTGTATGCCGTCATTTACTTCGTCATCAAGTATTTCGGGGAAATCCCAGCCGGCAGAAGTTTTTTCTATCATAAAAACTTTCTGGCGGAAGTCGCTTCTTTCGCTGGTGAAATAAAGGTATTTTCCGTTTTCGACTATGGCTGTCGGGAAATCATCTTCGCGGCTGTTAAAGCCAGCTTCCTTTATGTTTATCTGAGCAAAACTATTTACAGCAAAAGCAATTAAAAGCAGAGGTAAAATAATATATGTTTTCATTTGTGATTCCTCCTTAATTAAAGTTCAAACCAAATGGCAAGTGCAAACTGAAGCGAGTGGAGCATTTTATCTGTCGTAGTCTGGAAAACAACTTCCTCAAAAATATCGTTCAAAGTGTACCAATAGGTATCCTCCATTTGCTTTGTAAACATATATTGGAATCTCCCTTGAGGAACTAAATAAATACCATTTGAAACTGGTATTTTATAACCGACTCCAGCTTCTACGCCAACGCGAGTAGAAAACGCTTGTTCATTTACATCGGCGCTACTTGTTTTAAAGTCTGCTGTGTATTGACCTGCAGCTCCAACTCTATCCCAGAAAATAAACTGATCAAGTGTAGCTGTTCGATCAACTACTGTTGGTCTCCATGTTGTCTCTACATCTCCCATAAGAAAATGAAAAGTAGGACCTATTGTGAAAAACAAATTCTCATTTGCATTTATTCTTAATAAAGGAGTGAATGTAAGATAAGCAGATGTTGCATCTACTTCAAGATTCATTAGCTCTTCAAGATAGCCAAAATCATTAAAGTATGCCCAATCAAAACCATTTGAAGTAGTTCCATAATTTTTCATGTCGTAAGATAGTCTGGCTTGTAATCCAATAGTATTGTTAATTGGCACATCTAATAATACACCAAAGTGAGGCGATAGTCCATTAGCTGATTCCAAACCATCAAATACTGTTGGATGGTTCGGTACACCAAGTATCTCATAATAATTATCATCCCATGCTAAAGTCTGATTGTACATATTGTAGTTTAGACCGCCTTCGAAACCAATAATGAAGGGATTCCTATCGAATGTGTAATCGTAGCCGCCCGGCTTGCCTTTCGGGCGTAATACATCTTCTTGTGAATATACAAAAGTAAGCGACACAAGGAAGATCAGAATGAATGCAGTAAATCTTGTAATTTGCTTCATTTGAAACTCTCCGCAAATTGAAACATAGATTGTAAATTATTTCAAAAAAAAACATAATGCAATTTATCTATTATAATAAAAAAATTGGAGTAGAAAAAATATATTAGAAAAATATTATTATTATGAATTAAACATATCAAAACAATTTATTGAAAATATATGCAAGCATCAGCAGCTCTAAAATTTTGCTTATGTACTTATATTATATATATTTATCAAATTGCTACGGAATTAATGTCTGTGCTATCTTGAGCATTTTACGCAATAAGGGCTTTCCGGTATCATAAGTATTCGCTGGATTGGTATCTCAGCGCCGCAGTTTTTGCATTTTCCAAACTCAGGTTTGCCGACTTTTAGAAGTGCATACTGCAGTTTTTTTAGTTTTGACTCTGCTTGTCTCATAGAACCCTCGGTAACGCTTTTGTTGATGATAGCGTCCATCCTGGAGATACGACCATAAGCATCATCTGGCTGCACTGGTTGGGTCAATTCTTTGTATTCTTCTATTAGCATTTCGGTTTTTGATATTTCTTCGATAATTTTTTGCTTTACTTCTTCCATATCTCCACTTTCATATATTAATTATTAATAACGATAAAACGAACTGATCACTAAATAATTTGAGCAATTAATAAGTATTTGGTGATAGACTTTATCAAAATCAAGCGAATACTATCGCATAAATATTAGTCAATATAAATATTAATCAAAAAATTGAAATTATTATTTATTCTAAAAAAAATTATCATAGACAAATTTCAACTTTTATGATAGAAACGTTGTATTGGGAAATTAAGCCAAATGTTCATTGATTCAGAAAAAAAAATGCCTCGCCATCGGGGGGAATGACGGCAAGGCATGCAGCATAAAGAGGAAGAGACGACTTTCGTCGTCGAGCGAAAGACGAGACTCGAACTCGCGACCCCAACCTTGGCAAGGTTGTGC
>CAYQTZ010000256.1:0-4646 GCA_964420565.1 uncultured Hyphomicrobiales bacterium | reverse complement strand
CTTCTAATAATGATCCTAATAATAGTTTTATGACTTCTTACGCCACATCATTCGCCTCAAAAAGCATTTCCCCGACAGTAAGGCATCGCGCGGTAATGCTGGAAACACTAACTATAAAACCACTATCAGGGTTCAGCTCTAAACAGTATTCTATAATTCAAGAATTTTATAATGTCTCCCCACACTATCAAATTCCGCCTTCTTCAATTAACTGTTTTGCCATTTGCACACCGCCACCGAGATATTTTACATCTTTAAATCCATAATGCATAAAAGTAAGAGCGGCTTCGTAAGAGCGGGGACCCTTAAGACATACTAAGAGCAAGGGGGTGCTTTTGCCGAATTCATTAATGTGTTTTCTGTATTCCATCATAGGATATACTTTCGCTTTATCTGAATAAGGAATTTGATCAACTTCAGCTTCCTCGCGAAGGTCTAATATATCTCCCTCGAAATTATCTGCATCTAAATAAGATAAGCATATAACTCCTTCCTCCTGTGAGATAGCCATAGCCCCAAGAGAATTTAGCGGATTCATAGGCCCTGAGTGCGGAGGAGTGTAAGCGTGTTCGAAGTCAAGCAAATCATAGCAATCGCAACTCTTAGATAAAAATATTGAAAAGGCATCAATATACCTTGGCACTTCGCCATATCCGGCTAACTGCAGACCAAGCAATTTGAAATCTTTGCGGCTATAGACCATCTTAGCAAAAAGTGTTTTGGAGTCAGGATGATAATCAGGACGATCATAAAAAGTAGCCGTAACGACACCTGGTCTGACATCTGCTCGTTGGGCTTCGTTTTCGGTAAGCCCAACAGAAGCAGTGATAAAACCGAAAACTTTCATAGAGATAGTTCCTACCGCACCTTTGAATGTATATTTTTTCCCTGCAATATTATCAGCTATTACTCTACCCTGACGATTAGCAATAGAACCAAGTGGAAACAAACCTGGTACGGAAGTTACTAAGCTATTTACTTCAATGCAATCCCCAGCCGCCCAAACATGGGGTATATTTGTCTGCAAATATTCATTTACTGTAATACCACCAAATTTCCCAGTCTGCACCCCAATACTTTCGGCAAGCTCTACGTTCGGCTTGATCCCCATACATAGAAAAACGTAGTCAACAGCGCCAGAATTCCAGCCATCCTGAGTAAAAACAACGGGCAGCCCCTCTTTATCTAATTCAATGCTTTCCACTTTTGTAGATAATTTAAGATCAACATCATTCTTTATAAAAGCCGCCTCTAAGAGCTTGGAAATATCTTTATCCATACATCTTGGGATCAGCCTATCTTCCAATTCAATTAAAGTAGTTTCTATTCCCCAAAGCGAAACAAGAGCTTCGGCAAGTTCGCATCCAATATATCCACCGCCTATAACAACAGCCGTGCCGACTTGCCCAGTCTGTGCTTTCTGTCGGAAATATTTCGCATCAAGCGGATCATGAAACGTAGAAATTCTGTCAGTAGAGGGACATGGGAATTTTGGTGGTAAAGGTTTTGCTCCAGTGCAAATAATAAGTTCATCATATTCCAGTTCAGATTCCTCGCCAGACACAAGATTCTTGCAAAGTACTTTTTTGGCATCACTATTTATTTTAGTAACTTCAGTACTAACGAGTATATTTATATCCTTGCTATCCTTAAAAAAATTTTCATCGCGCACAATGCCATAAGGTGTGGACATCAATTCGGAAAAATCATCAATATCTCCAGAGGCAAAGAACGGCATACCGCATGTTCCAAATGAAACGAAAGATTTTTTTTCAATAACAGTTACTTCATTTAAATGATCTAATCTTTTTAAGCGAGCTGCCGCCTTGCAAGCAGCAGCCATTCCACCAATCATCACAACTTTCTTCATTATTAATACTCTTTATTGACAAATAATAATTTAACTAAAATAAAGTTTTAAAGCTGAAATATCAAATAAAATGCAATTATGTAGAAATATGTTGCTAAGATACGTTTCTAAGCAATAAATTCTGATTATAACATAAATAATTAAAAAAATATTTTGAGAATTGAAAAAAAATCTATAACTTTGTTGTTCTTTGATTTATATACCTCTATTATATTTATAATGAGGTTGTTTTGGTATAACTTTAAGGAGACAAAATGAGTTTACGTCGGGTATATGAAACTACTTTTATAGTGAACGCAGCCCTGGAAGACCCGGATATCGATAATTTAATCGGTAAGGTGGCCGGCTACATCGAAAACCATGGGGGCGAGATCACACAAACGGACAAATGGGGCAGAAGAAGACTTGCTTATCCCATTAATAAAAAGTTCAACGGATATTATGTCCACATTATTTTCGAAGCTACGCCAAGTACTATTCCGATATTGGAAAGATTCATGGTGCTCGAGGACACTATACTCAGACACCTGACGTTGGTACTACCTCAGAAGCTTATTGACTTCAGGGAGAAACGCAGAATAGAACGCGGCATAGTCCCCGGGTTTGGCCAGGAAACCGAGAAAAAGGATTCAAAAGATTCTGACAGAAAGAGCAGAAATAAGGATTCCGTAGTTATTATTAAAAAAGAAGAAACTCCCGAGCCAGTTGCAAAAGCAGCTGAAGAGCAAGAGGAAGTAAAAGTTGATGCTGAATAATATTTTTTGAAATTATCGAATTAGCGAGTAAAAAATGGAAATTATCTTAAGAAAAGAAGTCCAAAACTTAGGAACCATTGGCGATACCGTTAACGTTAAAAACGGCTATGCAAGGAATTATCTTATACCAAGAAATCTTGCTTATGTTGCCACAGATGGTGCAAGGAAAAGAATAGAGCTGGAAAAGCGCCAATATGCCAAGCAAATGATCAAAGAAAAAGAAGGTGCCGAAATGCTTTCTGAGCAGCTTTCAGAATTGCAAGTTAGCATACCTATGAAAGTTGGCGAGGAAGGAAGGCTTTATGGGTCAGTTACACCACAAATGATAGCACAGGAGCTTTCTGTTCGTGGATTTAATATAGACCGTCGCGTTATAGTTATTGAAGATCCCATAAAATCTCTTGGCGTCTTCGACGTTAAAGTTAAACTTCATCCCGAAGTAACAGCCACATTAAAAATTTGGGTTATCAGCGAAGAATAAACTCATACAAATAGATTATTTATAAAAAAATGCATATTGCTTTGAAAAAAAGCGATCTGCATTTTTTTGTTTATATTTAGACTCAGAGCCATTGGCTCTAATCAAACATTCTTTTTATTAATAATACTAATAGACAGAGTATAAAAAAATATCTTGTATAACCGATTTCCCTCCGTGGTCAGCGGTTTTTAGGGAACACACATACATGTTCTCTACAGCGGTTGTCGAATCTGCTTCCCAAACCGGAGTTTGGGAAAGAGGAAAAAGTCTTCTCCTTACCAAATTCCGATTTGGTAAGGAAAATCTCTACCGAAGAAACCCCTTGTTCGGAGGTCAGAAAATCTACTACAGCCTCAGCACGCTTCTTTGACAAATTCATATTGTGGTCCATGCCTCCGGTAGCATCTGTATGCCCCACAACAAGGAGGTTAAGACCGGAGTTTTGGTCCAGAAGCTTGGCTATTTCAACAAGTGTGGATCTGGACTTTTTCTTGATTATTGCTTTATCAGTATCGAAATGGATGCCGTAAATACGTACAGTTCCTTTTTCTTCGATATCTTCAGCCATGGCTTGTGCATCAATATCTACCTTAACTTTTCCTGTCTCCATGGGTTTTTCTTCAAGGATCTGAAGAGCGGTAGCCGGACGGTCATCAAAAGTTTCACTTAAAACGGTATGGGCTGAAACATACATATCCCCGTCCTCTTCAGGCTTTTTGGCCAGAAAATAGCTGTTATCTTTTCCATGATACGGACTTTTACCCGAAATACCGAACCTGCCGGGTCCATAATCTGTGTAAATATCCCGCGGAATTTTTTCCATTCCACCAAAGCATTCATACACGATTTCGAAACCGGCTTCTTTCAGTGCCGTCTGGTAATTTCGCATTACTTGTAAAACCGAAAGGTCTTCTTCAGGCGCCGCATAAAGAATTTTTGTGACCTCCCCCTCAGGGGTAATGGTCTGAAGATCTCCGTCTTCAACGTCTGAAGGGAACTCGATACGGTCATAATCAACATGCTCGTACCCTTTAATGACCGATCCCTCGTACCGGGAAATCATGGGGTGGTCTTCACTGCATTCAACATCTTCCTGACTAAATGCAGTTCCGGGAAAAAAGGCAGATATAATTAAAGCAATAATTCCAACTAATGAAAATAAATGTCTCATAGCTAAATATTTTTTTAGTTCTACTTCGCAATAATTTATCTTTTTTATATGCAGAAAGAGATTTAGAAGTCTTCCATTCCTGTATTGACTTTAATCTCTTTGACTTTACTTATTTTTTCGTACCTGTTGTTCTCAATCATTTCCCTGTATTTTTCAATTTTGTCTCCCATCATATTTCGGGCCATTTCTTTTTGGCTTTCAGGCATTTCCTCAAATTCTTTCAAGCCCTGTTTTGCCTTCTTTCGTTCCTCTTCAGTAAGAGTCAGGCCTTCAACAACAGTAGTAGTTTCATAGGGAATCAACATCCCTTCGATATTTCTAAAGTCTCTGTTTTTAATTACAGGAGAAATCTCACGTACTTCTCCACCT
>CAYQTZ010000255.1:0-4656 GCA_964420565.1 uncultured Hyphomicrobiales bacterium | reverse complement strand
TTGTTTCATTATATTCGTGACTAACAATCTTTGGCAAATCATTGTAGTAAATTCTTCCATTTCGGTTGCCAGCTGCGTCGTAAGTAAATACATAACCTGGAAATAATTGTGCTTCTATTACTGTTGTTGTTAATATCGTTATCGCAAATAATGTTATTAAGGTTTTCATTCTTTCTCCTTGTTTAATTATTTAGATTTATTTATGACATGTTTATATAAACTAGACCATCCAGAATCTTTGAATATATACTCTTTTCTTTCAAGAACAATTCCCTTATAGTATTTATTCCCAATTCTTACAGAGTCTTCATTATAAAAAATTTTATCTTTTTCATCAAAATATAAAAAATAATAATTTTCTTCATCTAAATTTGTATTCGGTTCATATTTTGAGGAAATGTGATGAGTTTCATGTAAGTTCAACCCATTTGATTTGTCCATAGATTCAATCTTCATCTTGTATTTTTCATGTTCATCAAACAGCTTCAACTTGTCTACTTCTTTATCCCATGTTTTATCAAAATGGTATTGATGCTCTGAAATAATACTCATGCAAATACAGATTTTATTATTGTCACAACAAATACCTAACAATCCGACAAGCTTACAACCTGTTCCACTTCTAAGACCGTATTTAACAAATATGAATCTATTATTATATATTTCAATATTTTTAATTGAAGTTACACTTTCAATTATTAGACTATCAATAATTATTGATTTCTTTAAAAGAAAAACTTTTAATTCAAATTGATAAAAATTTGAAAAATCAACTCTAATAGAATATTTTTCATTGTCTAAACCTTTTATTTTTTTATCATACACATCGTTGTTATATACATAATTACTAAGTAGATTCATTGCAAAAATTAATGCAAGTAAATATCTTAATATTTTTAGGGCCATGTTCTTCCTCCAAATTCTGGATGTTCTGGATTATATTTAAAAAACGTTGTTCCACCTATAGATTTTATTTTTCTATATATCAAAATGTTGTTTTTTGTATCTTTCGAAGTAAAATTATCATAATATTCTGACGAATTCCAAAAAAATGCACCATTTGAAACATTTATGCCACCATATAAATATGATAAACCGATACGGTTTAAGAGATAAGCGTAATAAGCATTCATAGCCCCAGTAACTCTATTAGCAAACGGATAATCTGGAGAGAGTATTTTTTGTAAATCATCGTTCATAACTTTGTTATAGATCCGCTCTCCTATTGCAATAAATGAGCTTGTCCCCCCGATCTCTGAAACAAAATCTCCTTGGAATAGATCTCCTTCGTCATCCAATCTTCTAAACATCACTTCTCCAATACCTTGAGCTTCTAACATAGAATTACCTGCTTCTCCACAAACAATTGCAAGATACCTTTTAAGAACATCAGGGTCAGTGTTAGGATACAGTGAGAATACATCCTCTCTATTTTGATAAAGACCTTTCGAAATATCAAATAAATCTTCAGAAACAACAGTAACCCCATTGATATCGCCATTCCTATTCTCCTCACCAAGAATATCAAAAACATTTCCATGACCCCATGGGGCAATTACAAGAGCTAACCCTTGCCAGTTAACATCAGAGGAAGAGAATTTTGAGAAGTTGCCATCACTAGCAATACCATAAAGAATATAATCTCTTAATATATTAGTACTAACATTATAAGCCAAAGCCCCCCAACTACCTTTTGCGATTCCAAATGTTCCTGCACTTGGAATAGCAAAGTTAAGAAGTTGATTAAATGCAAACATACCTAGAGCTTGATTTCCTGCTTCGTTACCATATTTAATATAAGTATCCGCAACATTCAGTGCTCCATAAATTAAAAATGCAATAGTTAGTGGATCCTCTCCACTCGGGTCAACAAACTTCAAGGGATTATTCAAAGCATACGAGTACTTGTTGTAATTCTGTGAATAGTCGGGATAGGTAAGATTATTGTCTGGACTTAAGAATTGGCCTACAACTGGATCATAAACCCTTGCTTTCATATTAATAAGTTCGAACTCCGGCATGTGTTCGTGTCCTGTGAAACCACGATAACAGATATAATCAAACCAAAGGCAATTGTTTTCATCAAAGAACTGCTCCCAGTCATTTGGATTTCTCATTTTGCCCCATGGGTCAAAGGCATATTCTTCTAATAAATCTCCATTTATATCAGTCAGAGCTTGAACAGAACCGAGATAATTATAACTTTCAGTAAATTCAAAGAAAAAAGTTTGCATCAGATAATATGAAATTGTATCAAATAAATCATCAAAATAATAGCGATATTTCTTAAGAAAAAAGATATAATTATCTCTTGAACGAAACAACGCCTCCTCGTTATTGGTGCGGTTATATAAATGATAATATTGATTTTCGATGAAATCCATAGCAAATAGTTTGGAACATTAATTTCAATGATCAGAATTTAATAATTATTTTTTGAAACTTCAAAAATATTTTATTGCAGATGGACTCCATCTGCCAAGTCCATAACTATCAATACATCATCCCTCTCCCCCGGTGTATATTTCCTGCGTATTCGTAACGGAGAGAAAGTGGAGGTGAGGAAGTTTGTGGTGGTAAGGTAGCAGTCAGCGGTCGGCTTTCAGCAGTCAGCGGTCAGCGGTTTGTAGTGAACACGCATGAGTGTTCACTACGTATCTGGGGGTTGTTTATTCTACAAACTGTTGACTTCGACTCCGCTCAGAATTTCGACTCCGCTCAATGCACGGCTAAGTGAAGTTCACTGAGCGAAGTCGAAGGGAGTGAAGTCGTAGCTAATACATAAAGATTGACAATTTCTTGCTGATTGCTGAAAGCCACCACCCAATAACCACATCAACTTACTTAACCGCAAGCACTAACCGTTTGGTTAACTTCGCTTCATGTGATGCTGCCAGAATGATCTTTTATTACAACAAAACCTAAAAATAAAGAGATTCCTATTCAGCTCTCTACAATGAAGTATTTTTTGAGGATCTACTAATAAAAATTTTGAGAATTAAAGAAAAAAAAAGTAAATTGCGTATAAAAACGAATTATGAAAAAAATAATATTACTCAGCGCCTTATCTCTTTATATTTTAACTGCAAAAGCACAGGATGAGTCGCATTGGTCACCATCTTTTTCTGCAGGTATTTGGGATAGCAACAATCAGTACTTAGGTGGCACTGAAATCATGTATCTAATATCCCATAAAGGCAAGATATATGCCGCCAATAGCTACTGGGAAGAATATAATTCCGATATCTTGAACAATGGCTGGGCCGAGGGCTGTCAAATATTTGCACTGGACTCTGCGAATGGTCAATGGAGGGAATCGCTGGAAATAAAAGGCTCATTACGAATAGACCTTTTTGAACAATTAATTTTCACTAAAGATTATCAAGGCAACCCTGTAAATGACACTTTACTTGTTGCCATGCCTACAGAGAATGACTCGCTGAAATCCTTTATACTTAATGAAACTACAGGAACATGGATTGAATCAGTAGTTTGGGTTAATCCGCCTACCCCAGCAATAAGTGTAAGAGCAGCATATGTTTACACTGATACAGTTACTAACCAACAATATGTTTTTGCTGGAATTCGCGATATAGGTATTATAAAAGGACAATATAACCCCTCGCTTCCCTGGAAAATTCAATGGGATTTGTCTGTAGAATTCCCTGTACAAGCTGGCTTTAGGGTTACCGGGTTTACCGTGGTAAATGGTATACTCTATGCCAGTACATCAGAAAATGAAGAAGCAGAGATTTACGTGCGTAATAATGGCCCAAACCCTTCATGGACATCTGTATGGTACGACAATACAGGTGGCGGTGATGGAGATGTTCGTGCGCTGTCGGCATTGCCCAATCCGAATGGCCCGGGTGATGTTGTTTGGTTTAACTGGTCCAGTGATGCAATACGGCTCGACCCATTTAACAACCATGCTGAAATGGTGGAGTTTAATTACCCTCAAAACGTTTCACAAGCATTAGGCATTATTATAACCGGCACCTTGTCTGGCTATAACAACAATGTGCTACACTGGTTTAATCCAATTAAACAAATAACGGTACAGCTCATAGGTTTTGAGAGCCTGATGGGGAACCCCTTGCAAGCTCCTTCTTATGGCAGTCTGGGGTCTGGTAATGGCTTTTGGTTAAATATGGGAACCTACTACGAACGTTCGCAGCAAGGAAGTCAAGTGATTTATGACCTCCACCTTATAGAAGACAATATACCAGAGGTACAGGATACGCTCGTTGCCGTTCGTACTTTTTGTATTTCGCCCTTTGAGGAAGATGACGAGAAAGTTTTGTATGCAGGAGGGTTTGATGCGAATAGTATTCCATCAACCGAGACAGCATGGATTTATAGAGGAGATTTTAGAACCACTGAAAACATTGAAGAAAGTCAGGACATGGACGAAATGATTGACATTTTTCCTAATCCAACAAACTCCAAATTCACTGTTCAATTTGATCAGTCATTGGATATTATCACAACAAAAATTCAGGTCTATAATATGACTGGTAAACTTTTACTGACCTTGCAACCCCAAAGTCACAAGCAAAGCTATGAATTAAGCAAATATCCAGCCGGAACGTATCTGATTATAGTATTCCAAGATGGTAAAGTGGTAACTAAGAAAATAATTAAGATTCCAGGTTA
>CAYQTZ010000254.1:0-4657 GCA_964420565.1 uncultured Hyphomicrobiales bacterium | reverse complement strand
AGCTTTCTATCAATTTCCCCAATTCAGGAGGGATTGATCCTTCCGCTCCTGTATTAATTAATGGAGTGGAGCGGGGAAGCGTAAATAATATTAGGCCTGATAACGGCTCTGTGCTGATCACTATTACTCTCGATGATATCTCTGACCTGCGAGAAGATGCCTCTGCCAGAATTTCTATGCGGGAAATTACCGGCGGCAAAAAAATAGACATATTCCCAGGTAAATCTGACAAAAAATTAGACCCAAATACTATACTCCCAGGCAGAACATCTCCAGACCTTGGTGAACTCATCTCCGTAACAGGCGATCTGATCCTGGACAAAGGAGTGCCACTTATCCTGAAAATTGATTCTATTATCAATTCATTCAGCGATATTTTAACCAAAGATTCCATCTTGCAAAAAATAAGTTATTCTTTAGATAATGCTTATGAGATCACAGAATCAACAAAAAGGATAATTGCAGGAAACGAAAAGGGCATCAATGAAACTATCGCTAATCTAAGGGAGATAAGTAGCGATTTAAAGCATGAGATCAATGACAAGACACCAGCCATTGATTCTTTACTTGCTGAAATGGACAAAGCGATGAAATCAGCAAATAACTTGCTCGGTAATGCTGACTCGTCGCGAGTAAAGCTCGATATCATACTCGATAATCTCAATTATATACTCTCAGACATTCAAGAGGGGGACGGATTGGTTACAAAAATTCTATATGATAAAGAGTTTTCTGCAGAGCTTGACTCTGTACTAAACTCAGTCAAAGTGCTAATGCAGCAAATAAAAGAACATGGAATCAATACTAATATTCGACTTGGCACCAGACCTTAGAAACAATGTATCATTCAAATTTGCCTTCAGTATCGCCTCGGTATCCGGCAAGGAACTCCGATGTTTTCATATCTTTTTTGCCTTGCAATTGAAGCTCCAGAACAGATATTAATCCTTTATTAGCTTGTATCAATAATTTGCCGTCCTTAATAAGATATGTCCCCGGCTCTCCAGTGCCGCAGGCAGTAAATTCAGTGCGCAAAATTTTAAGTCGTTTATTGCCCCACATAGTCCATGCACCGGGCGATGGAGATAATCCATGGATGAAATTCCTCAGATCCTTAGAGTGCATAGTCCATTTGATGCGGCAAAAATCCTGAAATATTTTTGGCGCTGGCGTTGCCTTGCTATGATCCTGAGAATAGACCTTATAATTACCCTCAAGCAATATGCGGCAAGTCTCTAAAGCCATATCTGCAGCTATTGGCATCATTATATCGTGCAGATCGCCTGCTGTAGCACCTTCGGGTATATTCAACTCGTGTTGCATAATGATATTACCAGTATCAACTTTTTGAGCAAGTAGAAAAGATGTAAGGCCCGTTCTTTCCTCGCCATTTATTATAGCCCAGTTTATAGGAGCAGCGCCGCGATATCTGGGTAATATACTAGCGTGAATATTAAATGTACCAAGCTTCGAAGCCCCCCATACTTCTTCTGGCAATATCCTAAAAGCAATAATCACTATTATATCTGGCTTGAGATTGCGAAGTTCCTCCAAAAATTGCGGGGATTTCATTTTTTCAGGTTGAAGAACTGGTATGCCAAGCTGCTCAGCTACTATTTTTACAGGTGGCGGCAGTACTTTTTTACCTCTGCCTTTGGGCTTGTCGGGAGCTGTGATAACGGCTTTAATGCCATATTCTTTATGAATTTTTTCCATAGCCGGTATCCCGAATTCAGGAGTTCCCATGAATACTATTGATGGTCTATTATTAATCATATTTATACTATTTGAGTTATGATAAAAAATATTGCGAAAACTATCATTGCCACACCAAAGGCGCGTTCTAAAGTCCTATTTCTAAGCGATACTGCTATCTTTGCACCGAGAAAAGAAAATGGAATGACGGTGGCAGCTAATATCAAAGTTATTCTTAAGTCTATATGCCCAAGGTCATATTGCTTCAAAGAGCTTACTATAGCAAGCACAAAGACGCATACAAGCGATGTAGCTACAGCTTCTTTCATTTTTATATGACTAAAACGAACGAAAGCAGTTACTAACACTATGCCCCCACCAACTACAAGTATTCCAGCCACATAGCCTGCTACTGCCCCGATAATTATACCCTTGATTATCGTAATGCTTACTTCCTCATCCTTTGCTTTGAATAGCCAGCTCGATATAAAGAACTTTAAACCAAGGAATGCCAGGAACAGTGCTTTGG
Organism: uncultured Hyphomicrobiales bacterium; assembly: GCA_964420565.1. GTDB lineage: Bacteria > Bacteroidota > Ignavibacteria > Kapaibacteriales > UBA2268 > CAYQTZ01. The sequence goes on along the minus strand of CAYQTZ010000254.1, from coordinate 2,433 downwards.
CTACTATCAGAACTGTGCCATCAACATACTGAGTAGTCCAGCTTCCTAACCACGAGAATGGTATAGCGGTTATCAGTACACTTCCGGCTAACTTGAAATTAATGAGCTTTTTTTTATAATACATCAACGAACCTGAAGCAGCAGAGGGAATAGCCGCTGGTATCGGAGTGGCAAGTGCAATTATTGCTGGAATTCCAAGCGTCAGCTTTAAAATTGGTGTAGCAACTACGGAACCGCCTATACCAAACATACCCGAGCTTAAGCCAGTGAGGATACCTGTAAAAATGATCAATAATACTTCTTCCATATATAATTCCGTTATTAATCGAAAATTCTGATTTTAATATTTATCAAATATATGAAATTTATTGCGATAGCTAATATCACATTTTGAAATTATCTGACTTTTATCAATTCTGCTGCTATTTTACCACTATATGCGGCAGCTTCGATAGTAGCTGGTAAGCCAGTTTGAGTATGATCGCCTGCCATGAACATATTCTCAATAGAAGTATTTATTGAGGGTAATGTACTGAGAGCTTCAGGTGTCTGCAGAAGAGTAGCATTTTTCATCTTGACTACAGCGGAATGTAATACAGAAGCTTTCTTCATATCAGTAAAAATGCTTTTAATATCGCTGAAGCAAATGTCCGTGATCATTTTTTTGGGTAAATGTATATATTTTAAAGCATTGCTAATAGTAACAGTTATTCTTGCTTTATATTTATCATTTGTCCAATTCTCTCCGCTAATTATTTTCATTCTATTGAATATCCATTGGGATTCGGTGCCGAGCATAGCCGCAAATTCAATATCGGGGAACTCTTTGTCTAACCATAGATATACAGATACAATAGGAGAGTATTTTATTTCCTTAAGTAATCGGAACTGAGGAAGTATTCTTTGTTCATCATTTAATATATTATAAAGATTTTCCGGTGGGATAGCAAAAATATAGTCCTCCGCTTTGTAATAGTTGTTTTTTGAAGTTATAGATGAAATACTATTATCGGAAAATTCAACAGCAGTTAGTTTTTCGTTAAAAAGTACTTTGCTGCCACGCTCCTCACACCATTCGGCAAAAGGCGAGACAATATCGAGCAAAGGTCGGTTTGGTAATATCAGCTTTGAATTGTCCTGCCCCGAAAAAAATGCTTTCTGCAAAACAGTGATTAAAAGCTTAGCTGAACTATTTTCTATGGAATTATTAAGAGTAGCTATAGTAAGCGGTTCCCAGAAATTCGAAATGGAATTATCGGTCTGCTTTTCTATATCTAAAAATTGCCGAACAGAAACATCATTATAACTGAGATCAATATTCCTTATCTTAAGAAAAATTTTTGAAATAGCAATTTTAGAAGCAAGAGTAAGATTCTTCATTTTCATCAATCCTAGCAGTACTCCTGCTTTACCGGGTAGCAAGGAGCAATCAAGCAAGTCATTGCCTTTTTGACTATAGAAATCTATTTGCAGCGATTTTTGCATAGAAAGAAAATCTTTTGTTCCTAAGCATTTGGTAATTTCTAAGAAATCAGAATAAGCACCCGTCATCAAATGCTGACCATTATCTATCAGTTCGCCTGATACCTTATCCCTGAAAGAATAGGACCTGCCGCCTGGGAAGCTGTTCTGCTCTATTACGAGAACACTTTTGCCAGACTTAATAAGCTTAATGGCTGCTGAGATACCTGCTATACCTGCACCTATGACAATGACATCATGTTTCATTAATTCCACCATTTTTTCTTTCTACATTACAAACTTAGCTAAATATTTTAATAAAAATGTCATGGAATCTAACGATCAATATGAAGATAAAATAATATTAAATGAATTTCAAAAAAAAATCCTGTAATGTCATTTCAATTATATAGCAAACAAACAAAGATGATTGATATACTCGAAATCAGAGTTAATTAGTAGATTGTTCATCCCTGATTGATCGATGATCTACACTTGACTTTGCAATAGTTGAATGTGGTAATTCGGCTACTCTCATGCTCCTTTTCAAATTCTTCAATACTTCTTCATTTCTCACAGCATAGAATCTAAGGCCAAGTTGTTCATTCAGCTTAGCATTTCTTTCTATCAGCAAATATGCTTTTTGAAAGTTGCCGGTATAATAATGATGCTTAGCTATTGCAATATCATACATGATCCGGAAAGTCTGTTTGTGATTCTCAATATCGCTAATTCTAAACTGATTTAGTATTTCAAATCCCTCCTGAAAATCACCAGTTTCTATATAAGCTTCGGCAACGAATATCATCAGCAAGTATTCCTCCGGGATTATTTGTCTTTTTGCTTTAATATTAGCATATCTTTCATGGACTTTAGTCCAGAATCGCAGAGTTATGAAATACTCTTCAGAATTATTAGCCACCGCCATAATAGATGAAAGAAGAATTGCAATCCTGAAGTTCCCAATACTTT
>CAYQTZ010000253.1:3529-4734 GCA_964420565.1 uncultured Hyphomicrobiales bacterium | reverse complement strand
TCCGTTCTTACTCCCTCCCTTGCGTAGTAAGGGAGGGTCGGGGTGGGATCGTTTTTATTGCAATTTTTCACAATATTTATACCCCATCACACAGTCTCTGTAAGGGAGGGCCGGGGAGGGATCAGTTCAGAGGTTTTGCGATGGTCTATTATTGTATTATAAGTAGAACAATCATTCTTGATTGTTTTTATTAAGTTGACATTACACTGTAGATATATAAATGGAACATTATACTTGTTCCCATCTGGAGGAATATCGAAAGAGAATTTACTATTCATTAGCTTAATTATTGAAAATTAATGACTTCTGCTTCCCCAAATCGAAATTTGGGGAGCAGATGAATCACTTTTATATTTTAATCTTTTCAATTTTGAATAGTTTGAAAAATTCGTTAGAAGAATTTATTACCAGATACGTACTATCAGCGAGCGACCTGGTCTGAGTGAGTACATTCAGAAATAGCAAAGCCCGCTTTTTATTCTTCTTTAATTTTTTGATTCGCTTAATCTGGTTTTTGCTGAATTTCTTACAATTAATTACTAATTCATCGTGTGATTTTCTTAATTTTTCGAGATTCCCGTTATTCTCATCTTTCATATATCTTATGGAAAAGTCCATGATTTGATTGAAATTTTTTCTCATAATATCAATTTCTTTAATCTGGTCGCTTTCAAGTTCTCTATGGTTATTATCAATATAATCAAACACCTCTTTGGAGATATTCGTAACGCTTAATGACATTTGGTGAATACCACCAATTACCTGTCCATAAGCAGCTTGACTGTCGAGTTCTTCTTCGCTTAGTGTATCGATGGCTTTGATGAAATCAGCGATAAGCATATTTGATTGTTTTAAGGTTTTCTGTGATTCTTTCTTTGCTTTTCTCAGTTTGTCAAGGTCTTTGCTTTTTATTCCTTCAAAAATATGGCTATAACAATTATTAATAGTAGCATAATAATAATTCATTTTGTTTTTTAGATGCTCAATAGTCTGCTCGCTGGAACCGAGTACTGCGTTAAGGCTTTGTTCCTCATCGGTGAAATCTTTTTCTCGGTTCTTATGAATTCTGTTAGAACGCCAGAAATTGAATATTATAAAGCCAGATAAGCCAATAACGGCATAAAGTTCAAAGTAATAAAGCAGTATGGCTATTACTCCAGCCACTACTGCTGCTGTCAGGGCAGTAACAAACCAGCCCCCTATTA
>CAYQTZ010000253.1:0-3519 GCA_964420565.1 uncultured Hyphomicrobiales bacterium | reverse complement strand
AGAGTCCCTGCCCCAAGCCCTGTCTGGCAATGCAGCAGCCATTGCAACTATAAACGTAACATAAGTAGTTGATAGCGGCAATTTTAAAGACGTTGCAAGCGAAATTAGTGCCGCTGCTACCATAAGATTTACGGAGGCACGTAAAAGATCAAAAGCGGGAGCGTCCTGAGATTTATTGTTTTGGGCAAAGTATTCTGTATTGAATCTGCTTTCTATAAATATTTTGACTTTATGGGAGTGATTTTTTTAAGAAAATCAAAAATAAAGAGTACTATACGCACCAAGAGCCGGGCAACTAAGTTCGACTCAAAGCGGTCTATACCTTCGTCCTGCCTGCCCAGATTGATAGTGGTCTGAGTAACTGACTTTGCTTTTTTAGATAAGTATAGCGTAACGACCATAATAGCTCCAGCTAATATCAAGAGCAAGGTATTTGCCTGCACTGGTTTAGCCATTAAACTCATATCAGGAGCAAAGTTATACGCTGCCAGACCTGCTAAAGGAGCTCCGATGAAGTTTACCAGATCATTTGCTGAAAATGCCAGAGCAAGAGCAAATGTACCTATTAGTACAATGATCTTCAGTATATTCACTTTTGTAAACCACATTAGCAGCTGCAAGAGAATAGTCCATGATATGCATATATATAATGATAGAAGCCAGATATTTGATTGTATCCATATAGAGAGTTCGTCTGTCATAAATGCAGAACCTTTTGCACCCTTGAGCAATATGAATAATGAAAGGCAAGTAAGTGCCACTCCACCCCATGTGGAACCATAGCGGCGGAATCTTTTTTCATAATCAAAAGTGAATATTAGTCTGGTTATATATTGTATCAATGCCCCGAAAACAAAAGCGAAAACTATAGATAAAAATATTGCTGAGATTATCTTGAATACATTACCGATGTTAATATAATCCATCAGTAGTAAATAATCGCCACTATTTTGACTGATTTTTATCAGTGAAACTGCGAGAGATGCCCCAAGTAAACCAAAAACGATAGAAACTGTTGTGGAAGTAGGAAAGCCAAAGGTGTTAAACATATCTAACAACAAAATATCCTGGAACATAACAGCCAGAAATATTGCCAAAAGCTCCATGAGGACAAACATTTGGGGATCAAAAATACCCTTTCGTGCTACCTCCATCAATCCGCTTGAGAACGTAACGCCTACAAGCACACCAAGTGCAGCTATTAGCATGATGGTTTTAAAAGTAGCTACTTTTGAACCGATGGCAGAATTGAGGAAATTAACGGCATCATTTGCAACTCCAACAGTTAGATCTAAGACTGCCAAAACAAGCAAAACAACAACAAATACAATAGCTATATCCATAAATTCTCTTAAATTATAATTCTAATAAACTACATCATCAAGAATATGCAAATTAATCAATTCTTAATCTCTAATAAAAAAAATAAATGTTAATTTTCTGTTAAGAAACTAATCTACATTTATTTTGGAACTTAACAAAATATATCATAAAATATATTCAAACTTAAACTTGAGAATTGTCATTTTTTTGTTATCTTGTAGATTAAGGTATGTAAACGATAAAGTAAATATGCAAATGAAGCCCAAATTTGAGCAAGTAAATGGTTCAATTAAGTGGTTAAACGTAAGATCACCCAAAACATCAATTTTATTGTTTTTGGCATTATCGTTTTTTGTTATGCTATGGTGCTTTCTGATCTCCATATTTTCCGTATCTATTGGCTTCCTTGCTTTTGGTGCTATCTCGTTGGCTTTTTTCATCTCTAAGATATTCTTTATGGGAATTGTAAAAAGAAGCATTTCGGCTCCTATCGAATTTCAGAATTACGGCAGCGGTAAGCATTGGAGTTTATCAGTATTTATTTCAATCATCCTGTTTTCAGTGAACGCCGCCTTCATCATGTTTCTTATTATTATTGACTATAATATCAATGCAGACAGCAGATATTTCCCCTATGGTATAGCACTTTCTCTATTTAGCACTATTACTGCTTTTTTTGTATGGAAATATCAGCAAAGATCATTTAATCAAAACAGTTTTGAAATATTAAAATACGATTCTTCTGATTCGAAGGAGTATTTCCAATTCCTATTGATATTCACCATATTGATTTCCGCAGGTTTATGGCTTATTCACTATCAGAATTATGAGCCTTATGTAATTGATAGTATAATAGCTGTGTCCTTTTCATTTGGGGTAGCTATTAATTCATTCAAAAACATTAAAGAAGCAATTCATCAGTTACTTGATAAGCCAGTTTCCGAAGATATTCAGTTTAATGTAATAGCTGCTATTTCCGAAAATATCAATATGATGTGCGAGTTTCGATCTTTTCATACTCGGAAATCAGGAGAAGATATATTCATTGAGCTCGATGTAATACTTCCCCACGACTATACATTAGACCAATGCAATGATTTAGAAATACGAATAAGAGATTTTTTAAAAGAAAAACATCCTGAGGCAAATCCGCGACTTTATCCGATACCTTGCAAACGCGATTGTCATTACGGCAGTACTCAGTATTGTCCAGTTGGAAAATTTAACAATAATAGAGAAATTAGCAATGAATAAAGAAAGAACATCTTCTATTACCTCGCCAGTACTTATTCCTGAAGATGAAATAGAGAAAACTTTAAGGCCTAAAGTATTTGACGATTTTACAGGACAGAAGAAAATCGTTGAGAATCTGAAGGTTTTCATACAGGCAGCAAAAAATCGTGGCGAAGCATTAGACCACGTTCTGCTAACGGGACCTCCCGGACTTGGCAAAACTACATTAAGCTATATTATTTCTAAAGAAATGGACAGCAATATAAAAACAACGTCTGGTCCAGTGCTCGAAAAGCCCGGTGATCTTGCCGGCTTACTTACTAATTTGGATGAATCCGACGTGCTTTTTATAGATGAGATCCATCGGCTTTCACCGATAGTGGAGGAATATCTCTACTCGGCTATGGAAGAGTTCCGTATTGATATTATGATTGATTCCGGACCTTCGGCAAGAACTGTACAGCTCAATTTGCCCAGATTCACTTTGATAGGCGCTACAACACGGGCAGGATTGCTTACCGCGCCTCTGCGCTCGAGATTTGGAGTTACTAACCGTCTCGACTACTACTCATCCGAAGATCTTTTCAAAGTAGTAAAAAGATCAGCCATGATACTTAATGTTCCCATCGAAAAGTCCGGTGCAGAGGAAATTGCATCGAGATCACGCGGCACACCGAGGATAGCCAACAGATTGCTCAGGCGTACACGCGATTTTGCAGAAGTAAAAGGAGATGGCACTATCACTTTGGAAATAGCTAAAATTGCACTCGAAGCTCTGGAGGTAGATGAATTTGGCCTTGACGAGATGGACAAAAGAATTCTTCTGGCAATAATCGAAAAATTCAACGGAGGACCTGTTGGGCTTAATACCATAGCAGTTGCCGTTGGCGAAGAATCGGGAACTATCGAAGAGGTCTATGAGCCGTTTCTTATTCAGCAGGGATTTATGAAAAGAAAACCACG
>CAYQTZ010000252.1:0-4753 GCA_964420565.1 uncultured Hyphomicrobiales bacterium | reverse complement strand
TTCTCATTTTTAAATGTTCCTGGTAGAACAGAGCTAAAGCCAAAAAAAGGAGGATCGTTCTCAAGGAAAGGTTTTTTCTCATGCTTAGGAGTAAATGTAAATGAGTCGCTAACATCCAGCTCAGTGTTAGTTATTATTATTTCATGTATATCATCACAGCTTAATTCACTTTTAAAAGCTAATTCGTATGGTTTATAATCATAAACAAAACTTATGATAGTCTTTGCGAGTGATTGAATATCATCTTCGGCTATAGCATTGGTGAATATCATTCCGCCAGTCTCATCAGCTACTCGCTGCAAATCCTCGCTTATTACTTCATCCATAAACACACAGAATACAGATATGTTACTATTTTGTGCTATTTTAATCAAAGAATCTGCCGAGCATTTAGTAGCTCCGTCAGTCAGAAGTAGGATAGCTCTTTTATTCTGTCCTTTTTTTGCTATGGCAGACGATCCAGAATATATGTTTAGTAGCCCAATGTCCGTATCAGCACCGTTCACTGCTTTTAATGAATTTAAATGCTCTAATAATACAGTTTTATCGTTAGTATAATTCGTATGCATATAGCTGTAAGTATCAAAGGACGTTAGTGCAATTTCTGCAGATTCCTCAGGAATGATTGATAAAATACCGTTTCCTAATTCTATTGCTTTAGAAAAATTTGATTCAGGCAACTGATTATCATTTAGAGACAAGTCATAAGTAAGAACTAAAGACACATTGCTTTGAGGGGTCTGATCAGGAATTATTAACTCGTTAATATACATATTAGTTAGGTTGTCAGAAATTCCGAAATCCTCTGAATCTCGCACTTCAAAAGGGAATGGCGACTCACCGTCAAAAACAAAAAAATCTGCACGAATCTCAGGATAGCTGATATTAGTAGAATTAACTCTTATTGATTGTGATAAACCAATATTAGACCCAATTAAAATGATAAATACCAATAATACAATATGTGATACTATCTTCATTGTTCTCACCCCCCCCCAAAAAATATATCTTTAATGCTGCATAGCAAAGATAATAAAAAATATAAAAAATACATACACTTAGCTGCAAATTTAAGCAACTTTGCATAATATTAAAACTTTGATACGAGATTTTTATCCACTACATACAAGCTTACCTGTCTGGCACCTTCTTCGGTATATTTGAATTTCTTACTAAGATTTTCAATCAAGCGGGATATATCCCTTTTAAGTTTCGAATCATATTTGCGGAATGCTTCAGTGCCATAATCACTAATAGCTCTGCGGAAATTCTCGTTCTCAAAGTATGGAGCAAGAGCATTTTCTTTCAGATTCCTGATATATTTTTCAAATAGGAATTTGAACTGCTCTGTTTCTGTTAGCTTCATTCCTTTTACATTAATTTCCTGAGATAGTGTTTTCTTAACATATTCTCTATGTGTTTCTGCTCTGAAATTCTTTCTTTGGTTTGGCGTACTCGTAGTGCCAAGGAATATAGCCTCGAAATTTTTAAAGAATTCTTCTTCAATATCAATATTGTTTCCAGTGTATGGAGATTTTTTGGTGTCTCCTATCTCAAAGTTCAAAGCAAAGAGATAATCTTGAATATCCTCTTCAATATTCTTTTTGTTATAATGATAAATAGCTTCCTTTACTTCCAGTAATACGTTATAATCGTACACTGTCACAAGTGATTCAATGAAACCATTTGGCACTTCTCCAAATAGCTTGGCAGAGCTTTGGAAAAATGATTTCACAGTATCCATAGTGATCAGTTTTCCATGGTTTTCATATTTATTAAGGAATTTATTAAATATCTGGATAGATCTTCTACCTGATATACCCATGAAGCCTTCTTCGGTAGATTCTTCGAGTATTGCCTTGCGTACTTTTTTTGTAAATCGCTTAATATCTTCATCTGTTATCCACGAGGGGATTTTTCCTGTATAAACACTCATTTTAAGTAACAGCAGATCTTTATCCTGATACTTAGCATATATCGCAGGATTAGCAAGCCATTTGCGAATAGCTGAGCAATTTGTGTTCAATCTTGTGGCAATTATTATTTTAGCAAAGTTTGACAGCACTCTCGGAAGGAAGTATTTATCTATATCTTTTCCAAACTTACTCCTAAATATCTCAACTTCCATATTGTAATCGAGTACATAAGGGATCTTTACAGTAATTATCCTATCCATAAAGGATTTAACTTTTTCGTAATGCTTTGTGTCTTCTGGATTTACTAACCCAAGGAATAATGTATTTATTCTTTCTTCTGACAGCTCCACCTTATGAACTCCGTCGCTGATTATTCCGTGATAATTCTTCAATCTCTCTACGTTATGCTCTTTGATATCCATTAAAGCGAGGACACCATTATTTGTTTTTGCCAGATATGATGTAATATATTTTACATCATCATTTTTAAAAAGAGCATTTATCAATGACTGAAGTGTTGGATTAGTGATTGGTCTGCGAATAGGAGTATCGCCTGGATTAAAGATGCTTACACCCTCTCCAAACTGTCTGTTAAAGTAATTCTTTCTGGTATTTACCATCTCGAAAACTGCCAGTGGATCACCAATTTCATCCATCAATACTTTGTAGATTGAGTTGCAAATACTGCAAGGTATATCTTTTAGTACCCATTCATATTCTTTTGTATTGAATAGCTTTTTCTTAAATTCCACATCTGGTATTAATTCGTCAAGGAAATCCCTGCGAAGCGATTTTGGTATCAACAATATAGGATGATCGTGATTAGGGCAAGAGAATTCCAAATACTTATCTGGATATAAGAGTCGCTGCTGTTTTCTATTTTCCACAAATTCAGCGGGAGCATTATCACCAGTTTCCTCAGCAACGCCTTTCATCTTCCTTTCAAAATGCTGGAATCCACCAAGCATTTTTATATCCAGCCGCCAATATATTTTATAAGTAGTGCCATCTTTGGTTTTTGTGTATTTTTGAAGTTTAAATAGTAGATTGTTCAAAAATGTGCTTTTCCCGCTGCCAGGAGGTCCCTCAAAGAGAAATATCTGATTTGTGTTAGTGCCTTTTTTCATATCATCAGCCAGATTCATCAGACGATTAGCAAAGAGACGATCACTAAAGTATGGGTCATCCTGATTTTCTACAAAAAGTCTATGGGTGTCATAATGAACAAATCCAACAGATTCATCAGTCTGATGAAAGTCATCTACTCCTTTTGGTACATAATAATGCAGCATATCGTGGAATAGCTGGAAAATATTTCTGAATACACATTCCGGATCATTAGAAGCCTGGAAAAGAAAATCATTAAAAGGAACGGGAAGCCGGCGCTCACGTTCCCGTAGCTTTGAACCGACGTTAATAAGTGCTTCTAACTTCTTCGCTCTGCGTTCTATTTCTGAGAACGATTCTTTCCGATTATTTGTTTTTTCTGTCATAATTAATATATTTAGTCGTTATTACCAATGCCAATTAGATTGATTCATCCCTTTTTAGATTGTCAATAAGCTCATCGAAAGATATATCTTTCAGTAGCTCTTGTCTTTCTTCTGTGTAATTACCCCAACCTAAATAGAACTGTTCAATAAATCTTAATGTATCTATTGCACCAATTTTATTAACTAATACATTAAGAGCATCATAAGTTACTTCAGACAGGGGTTTTTCCAATGTTTTCATTTTTTTTAAACACTTTTACTACTCAATTTTCTATCCTTCATCGTATAAATGACTTTTCGCTTTTCGTAAGCTACGGATTGTTGTCCCGGAGGTCCCAGTGTCTGTTTTACGATGTTATGCGTTTCAAGCTGAACCTGTCCGCCCCATAAAAACTCGATGCCGAGCAAAGTATCACCGATATATGGCTTGTAGAGCTGTTTGCCTTCGAATTTATGGATCAGGTAGAGATTGTCCTCATCGCTTTTTTCTGTGTCAATAGTTATCACTGGTGGATGATATAAGCTATCAATCAGCATTTTTTTATAATCGGCAGCTTTCCTGCTTTTTACGTAATACTCAATTGTGCCTCTTTGCTGATTAAGTCTTCTGCCAGTAACGAAAAGCTCATGGCGATCAACGAAATCCTGATCTACGAATGTGTTGAACAGCATGAAGTCGGTGAAATTCTCCCGCAGTTTAAATATCGTATCCTGACCTTTACCTGTAGATTTGTCGAAAGATTCCCTGATTTCAATATCATTTATCATCTGATAATATCTTGAGAGTTTTCCTTTATCTGACATTTCTTCGATATTCTCTATTAGTCGAAGCCCGATAGCATAAGGATTCAGCCCAACACGGGAAATAGATGTAACCCCGGCATTTACTTTAGCATAGGCACTCTCATGTCCGATGATACGGTTATCGTTACGGAAGAGCTTGTCATGCCAATAGCTTGCCCAACCCTCGTTAATAGTTTTTGTTCTAATCTGAGGAGCAAAATAAATTGAAGTATCTCTTACAATTGACATCACAGATTTCATCCAATCGTTTTCATCTTTATTAAGATATCAGAGTATTCCTTCTTGGGAGTTTTCTTATATCTCTCGAAAAGCGCTTGAAATTCAGGGTATTTTTGCTTGATTTCCGAAAAGAAAGCAGAATCACCAATAGACGGATTTTGTTTATATAATTCATTGTACCTGCCCACTTCCTTGAATATCTTATGTTGGGGCACCTGCTCTACCTGTTGTAAGAAAACATCGAAATAAAAGGAGAGTCTGTCAGATACTTGAATATTCTGTGGGAAATTCTTTTTGGCGAGAATGCTGAAATACCCCACC
>CAYQTZ010000251.1:0-4768 GCA_964420565.1 uncultured Hyphomicrobiales bacterium | reverse complement strand
ATCATAATAATGATAGAATTCGACTACTGCAATACGTAGAGTTTTATTTGTCAGATCTTCGTCAGAGCTGACAGTTACTTTTAAATCCAGCTTACTGCCTGACAAGGTATGCTCAGCATCTATTGTAATCGGCGATGTAGTTCCGAGATATTTGTCAATTTCGCTGCTGATAGCAGACAAAGCTGAAGGATTAGTATTGTAAGCACCCTGAACTCTAACGTTGGGTACACCTGGAGATCCGTAATATTGAACGCGGTTTTGGTGCATTGCAGAATTCTGAGAATACATAACGTCGGTGCCCGGATACCATGCTCTATATGTAATAGGTATAATGTTGTCAGTTAAACGCTCCATCAATAGATCCTGATAGCCAGGATTATGTGCAGCACATGGTGGGCAGGAGGCATTGGTCATGTGTTCTAAAAGTGTCATGCGTGGCGATCCTGCATACATCAATGTTGTACCTGCAAATAGTATTGCAAGCATAAGTAAGCTGAGCTTTTGTAAGGCTTTCTTCATCTTATTCTCCTTAAAGTCTAAAAAAAATGTTTACTTTATATATTATATTAAAACATAAAATTCGATTTGGTTGCAAAATTTGTAATTTTAGATTAAATAATATTCATTTTGAAAATTGTTAATTATTGGTTAATTATCATTTACACTAACTCGTAAACTAATTAAAATAATTGAATTATCATAACTATTCTTCATCTGTTACATTTTTATGTGCGTGATCCTTTTCTATTGGAATAGGATAATTGCCCGTAAAACAAGCAGTGCAGTAGCCTACTCCATCGTCATGAGGAACGGATTCCAAAAGCTTTCCGATAGACAAATAGTGTAATGAATCTACGTCTATGGCTTTGCCAATTTCGTTTTCGTCCTTATAATGATTCGCTATAAGCTCTTCGCTACTGGGGAAATCCATCCCATAATAGCATGGGGAAATAATTGGTGGCGAGGTGATCCTCATGTGAACTTCTGCCGGCTCAGCTTCGCGGATTAATTTTATCAGTGATTTCGAAGTGGTGCCGCGTACAATAGAATCATCTACTAATACTACATTTCTTCTCTCGAGTACTCCTTTTACGGGATTGAACTTAACTTTTACTTTAAACTCCCTGTTATCCTGACCCGGCATAATAAATGTTCTGCCCACGTAGTGGCTGCGTATCAAGCCGATCTCGTACTTTGTAGGAGCGTTGAGTACATTATTGACATTGGCAAAGCCGAGCGTAGCAGTATTGCCGCTGTCGGGCACAGCAATGGCTGTAATTCTTTCGTCCTCGGTTGAAACCACTGGACTTTCCTCGGCAAGCTTTTTGCCGAGTTTGCGGCGGACTTTATCGACGTTATGAGCGAATATTTTGCTGTCTGGTCGTGAAAAATAAATATATTCGAAAATACAATGTCGGGCTTCGGGTGTTTTCTCCCTGATCTTATAGGTTTGCATCTCGCCTGTTTCCACGGTGTGCTGGTTGATTACCACGATTTCATTATGCTCTACAGAGCGGATGTACTCAGCATTTATAATATCGAAGGCACAAGTTTCGGAGGCAACTACGTAAGCATATTTATCGCCAACTTTTATTCTGCCAATGCTTAGTGGTCTGAAACCATGTGGGTCGCGGGCTGCGATAAGCGAATCTTCAGTAAGCATAGCCAGAGAATATGCACCTTCGGCGGCTCTTAATGCTTCGAGAACTCTATCTATTTTCTGCTCCTTTTTGCTGTGTGCTATTAGGTGGAGAAATATTTCGGTATCGGAAGTGGTCTGGAAAATTGCTCCCTGCTTTTGCAGCCTTCGTCGCAAGGTAAGAGTATTGCATAGATTCCCGTTATGAGAGACTGCCATTATTCCGCTGTGGTAGCTCATTGTAAATGGCTGAATATTTGCCCTTTTCGAGGAGCCGGTTGTAGAATAGCGATTATGTCCGATAGCCATATCGCCTTTTAGAACATTTGTCAGCAGGGATGGCTCTGAGAACACATCTAAAACCAGACCTTCACCGCGGGTATAAGCAAAACGCTTCTTTTTTAGATGTTCATCTGTATAGAATGTGGTGATACCTGCGGCTTCCTGCCCTCTGTGCTGTAATGCGTGTAAGGCATAGTAAGTCATTATGGATGCCTGAGGATGATTGAAAACACCTACTACACCGCAGTTTGATTTAGGTTTGTCGTCATCGAATTTACATTTATGCATAATTTATCAAAATATTGTTAAGAAAAAACTTAAAACTAATAAAAATCTAACAAACGGAAAATTAATTTTTGCCAATCTTATGAATAATGTGATTAGAATGTGCTTTTAAAGTAGCTTTCAAATTCAAACTTTTTTTGTTACGTTTGATATTTTAAAATACATTCTCCGGTTCATACGGTATTATTATTAGTTTCATGTCAGCTTCAAAACTCAGGACTCCAATGAAACTAAGACTTCGTTGAAAATCGGATATATTTTTATGGTCAACACTCCTTAACCCCCTCTTGTCGTAGATCCCGACCTGTCGGGGCAAGATGGGGTTAGGGGGTGTTGGATAAATAATGCGAAATTATGGTTTGATGTGCAATCTTCGTAATTACTATATTTTCCGTTGTGGGGTCAGGAGTTGTCAACTTAATAAACAACAATCAAGAATGATTGTTCTGCTGAAGAAACTTACTTGTAGTAGATCATTCATTCCTGATTGACAATTAATATTTGACATGATATTAGTTTGCTAACTCCTTTCGGGGAGTTCAATCTCTTCTCTACATCCCTTCGGTGTCGCCAGGCATTGTGATTTTATTTCAATATTTGGATTATTCTCCGAGATATTCTTGCAAAGTTTTTTCCAAACTTTCCTGCCTTAGACCATCGAGAGTAATTATCTTACCTTCTGGACTGATTAATACAGGCTTTGGTACACCCACAACCTCAAATGTTTCAAAGATATCGGCTTCCACGTCACCCCCAAAAGCATGAAGCCAAGGCATTTTCCATTTTTTACTTCTAAATTTTTTTACATTGTCGGGACTGGCATCAAGGGCTATGCTAAATATTTCAAAATTCTTGTCTTTGTATTTTTCATAAACTGAGTGCAGATGTTCCATTTCCATAATACAGGGATAGCACCATGTTCCCCAAATATCAACCAATACATATTTGCCTTTTAGTGTTTCCGGAGTGATATATTCACCGGGTTTATCTAAATTTTCAATTTTAAAATCTGGCAAATCATTTCCAGCCAATATCTTCTTATCTAAGGAATATTCCCTTCTAGCGTTTTGAGAACCTTGACCGTCAGGATATTTTTTGAGTAACAGATTATAGTATTTCCTACCCATTTCCTCATTATCTTCACGAAAATAATTCTCCATTAATTTGCTGATCACCGCTTCCACAACCTTATCACTCGGATTAGTCTCAATCAATTCTTTTAGATAATCGGACTCACCTGGCCCATATATGATACCTGAGAGATTATATGCCTGATAGTAAAAATTAGCCCATAATTTTGAATCGGGAGTCAGAATTTCAGTTAATGTTTTAATACAATCAATATTCGCATAATCCCTGAATTTCAAGGTCTGTCCAAAAGTTATTAACTCTATGTATTTCATTAAATAATATAGTTTTGCACTTCTATCTTTTATTTCATCGCAATATTTTCCAGTCTTTATTATATATTCAATTTGAACGGAATCCATATTATCATAATCTCTTTTCTGCAATAATTCCCCATAATCAATCCTCATCTGCAAATATAGACTATCTGCAATTTTGCTCCACTTGAGATAATTATTTATAAAATCTGATTTACTCAGGATAGAAGATTCGCCTTTCTCCTTTGGCATTAGTTCAGGATTGAATTCAATGCGAACTTTGCCTTTGTCATTAATTATAAAAGATCTATAATCGCCACCATTGTCATAAACAAAACCATCAGACATAGTACCATTTATACTTCTACCACCAAAAGGTCCAAGAAGCTGGTAAAAAATTGTATCGCTATCGCTATCAATATTGGCAAAATATTTACCTTTGGATTCATTCATCGGAATTCCGGAAACAAAATCAAAATCATTAAAATTGCCGATAACTGTTAATTTCGACAAGCTATCCAAAATAATATTTGCTTCCAATTTGGTGTTTAAACCGAATTCCTCATTGGACAATTGAATAAACTCTTTTTCATAAGATTTGTGACCTACTCCAGTAAAGAGCAATTTGTAAAATCCATCGTGATTGAATTCTATTTCATACTCACCTTGATCAGAAACCTTGAATGATTCTGTGGGTTCATCGCTATTAACGAATAAATGAACGTGAGCAAGTTCCATTGGCGAAGAATTTCGCCCAGTTAGTTTACCATATATTATAGTCTCTACAGCATCTGAAGAGTATATAAAACAAACCGAGAGCATTAGGAAAGCGACAATTATGATTCTTGGCATTTCTTTATCCCTTAGTTGTAAAAAAAATAAAATACGAAATTATGCTTAAAATTCAAATAGCAACTTCTGAAAAATCAGAGTAAGATTTATACATCCACAGCTCAAAACCTCACCGCTAATTATATAGAGTTACGAAGATTGGGTAACATAAAATAATTTCGCTTAATACTATTTAAACACCCCCTAACCCCCTCTTAAAAGAGTGGGATAAGATAGAAATCACCCTCTTGCAAAAAGTGGGAACAAGATAGAAATCCACCTCTTGTCATAGGTCCCAACCTTACGTGGCAAGAGGGGAAGTCTAATGTCAACAAACTTTTCGCTG
>CAYQTZ010000250.1:0-4788 GCA_964420565.1 uncultured Hyphomicrobiales bacterium | reverse complement strand
ATAGCTTTCAGCGGCTAGCGGTCAGCCATTTCAAAACCAGCAACCGACCACCAGCAACCAGCAACCGACAACCAGCCACCAGCCACCAGCCAACGACAACTCGCTTCTCGCCCCTACAAACAGTTCCCAATTGAATCAACTCTAATGTTAATAATGATACTTGCACGAAATGATGATTATTTGATTATCTGTTATCTGATAGACAAGGCGATTAACACTATCAATCCTTCGAGACCAGTATCCTTTAAGATCATGTTTTAGCGGCTCGGGTTTGCCAATTCCCTTAAAGGGGTTTTTCGAGCTTGCTAAAATAAGATTTCCTATTTTGATTTGCTTATTTTTATCAGTCTCGCTCCATTCAATAAATTCTTTGAATGCGGCTTCATGAAAAACGATATCTCTCATAGCAAGTCATTTAAAGTATCTGTGGTAACAATATGTAGGTTTTTGTTCTCTGAAACATCTTTAATACGTCGCATAAGAATATCTCGATTTTGTGGCGATCTTAACAAGTATTCTGTTTCATCAATTTCTGCTATTGATATCTCGATTTGTTTGCCTTTGAAAGTATCTTTTATGGCATTAAAAAATCTAATATCCATATCTTTTTCATTTAATTGGTAATTCGCATACATGATAAAATCCTCAATGTTTTTTTTAATACTGAAACGTAGCATTGTGTTAAATATTTCATAGCTTTCAGCGGTCAGCTTTCAGCGGTCAGCCATTTCAAAACCAGCCAACGACCACCGACCACCAGCAACCGACCACCGACCACCGACCACCAATTCCCTACTACCAAACCCTTTGAATGCCATATTTGTCAAAAACGCTGTCTCTCGAAATTAACTGTATATCTTCAATAATTGACTGAGCGATAATCAGTCTATCGAATGGATCATTATGAATTAACTTTAGTTCATTGGTATGGACAATGTGATCTAAATTTATGGGAAGTAATATGATACTCCGCTTTTGTATCTCTTCTACATAATCAATTAATGGTATTTCAAGAAATAACTTCCCGATTTTGAGCTTGATAGCCATCTCCCAAATGGAAGCCAAACTAAGATATAATGTATTATTTGAATTCCTGATTATATTATTTGCTTTTTCTGATAGTTTTGGATTGTCCCCGCTGAACCATATTATTGAATGAGTATCAAGCAAATAGTTCATAAAGAATATTCCTTGAAGTCATCAATCGGCTCATCAAAATCATCGGAAATAAATATCTTGCCTTTTAGAAAGCCAGAATCTCGGTTTGGTTTTTCTTTTGAATTGGCAGCTTTATCGAGTAGCTCGTCAATGAATTGTTCTGCTTCTTTTTTTAATTTATCAGGGAGCATTTTTATTTTTTTATTAAGTGTTAGCACTTCCATAAAACTACCTTTTTAGATTTTAAGACGAATTATTTCATATAAATTGTTTGCAGCAGTCAGCAGTCAGCAATTAGCTGTTAGTTTTCTATTAATGGGTCGCAGCTACGCTGCTGAGCTACGGAGTAGCGTACCATTAATAGAAAGCAGTGCAATTTTGATTCATCCGATGACTGGCAGTCATCGGATGAATTACCCCGAAAGCTACGCAGCTTAACTCCGTAGGAGTGACCCATTAATAGAAAGCCATGCAATTTATAAACCAACAATCAGCAACCAATTATCAATTATAAGGTATTTCCAATTGCTTGCATATTGTTCTGCACATAACATTAACTATCTCAGTATGTCTTGATACACTGGCTTGTTTATTGTTCTTGGGGTTTTGCCAAATTGAGTGGTTGCTCCCTTCCCTTAGCAGAATACAACCCATCTTTATCAGATATTTTTCGAATTTTTGGCGTTTCATTAAGCAACGATCAGTTTGTCTCTGATTATTTTTTCTGAGCCATAATTATTACTAAGCACTTCACGTTGAGTTTCTAAAAGAAGATCGAGAGCATCCAATAAATTTTCTTTCATTTTCTCAATTGTTTCACCCTGTGAGATAGCTGCTGGAAATTCTTCAATTTGTCCTACATACCAGCCGGTATCCGGGTCTTTTTGTATCAGTATTGACAATTCAGCATTCTTCATTTCTCTTCCTATTTTTCTCTTACAAAACGATATTAATGGGGAAATATTTTGTAGCTCTGGATTTGTCAGATGGACTCCATCTGACAGATGGAGTCCATCTTGATCTATTTCCCATAGCTCTCAGCTACGGAGTAGCGACCCATTAATAGAAACGAATAACAAAAGAATGACAAAAGCTACATAGAAGTGCCCCATTTGTACAAGTCATGCAATTTTTAAATAGAAGAACCAGCAATAACCAACCACCGACAGCAGGAAACCAATTTTTAATTCCTAATTTTTAATTTTTAAACAGAAGAACCAGAAACAAATTCCCAATTACTAATTCCTAATTGAATTCCAGCAACCAAATCAATATACTTCTTCGTGGTCTCCAATGTTAAGTAGTATTATAGATTCGTCTGAGATCATAAATACAATTCTATACGAAAATGATATTGAACATCCATAGATACCAGCCATTTTCCCTTTTAGTTTATGTGTTTTAAGCGATGGGTCAAAAGCGTCCACTTCTAATTGCCTGATCACTTTTTTGAATTGATCTTTTTTTTCGGGATTTGAATCAATAAATTTACTGGCAGCTTTTGTAAACTTATTTGTCCATATTAACGATTTCATATACCCAACTCATCAAATAATCTTTCCGAAGATCCAACAGTATGCTTACCCTCCTTGTAATCTTGGGCTGATTTCAGGGTTTCTTCTGCAAAAATCTCGTACTTATTCTGTTCGAATCGCTTATTTAAAATATCAATGAGTACTCTTTGGCTTTCGAAATTCATTTCTTCAAAACCATCAATTATATCAGCAAATTGTACCATCGTGTTTCTCCCAATATTTTTCATTAACAACGATATTACGCTGGAAATATTTTGTAGCTATCTTTGTCAGATGGACTCCATCTGCCAGATGGACTCCATCTTGATCTATTTCCCATAGGTCGCAGCTACGGTGGAGTGAAAAATTTTTAATTTTTAAACAGAAGAACCAGCAACCAGCAACCAGCCACCAAATTCGTAATTCGTAATTGACTACAACCAATCCTATGGGAACACCTTATAAATCTTACTTCTGTGAAGCACCCTTTCAAAATTAAGGCAATCACCAAGGATTGTTATCCCTATTCTGTATGAGCCAATCCTAACTTTGTATTTGTCTTTGTAGCCCTTCATCTTTTCCATTATCTTCAGATCGTAAGGATTATTTTCCACGAAATCAATGAATACTAATTCCTCGATATTTTCTCTAAATTCATTATCAATTTTGGCAAGCTCTTTTAAGAATTTCTTTGAGTATTTAATTTCCATCTGCCAGCTCTTTTTGTCTTGCATAGTAGTCCATTGCAGCATCTTTGCTCAAATATTCTTCATCATTATTTTCGTCAATTAGCTGGGCGATACCGTAATTTTCAAAAGCTTCTGAGAGCCGGAGATAATCTTTATAATCAAGGATTACGGAGATAATATTATTATCATCGTCCATTACATTCTGTTTTTTGATATTTAGCATTTTGCAACCTCTTTTTTTCCTTGTATGACGTAGTTTGTTTAGTAAATATTTTGTAGCTCTGGATTTGTCAGATGGACTCCATCTGCCAGATGGAGTCCATCTTGATCTATTTCCCATAGCTCTCAGCTACGGAGTAGCGCCCCATTTGTACAAGTCATGCAATTTTTAAACAGAAGAACCAGCCACCAATTCCGAACTCCGAACTCCGATAAAAAAAGTGAACGGCTTTTCTTACTGCCCTATCTCTATTACGCCTTCGTTTTCTATAGCTCCCGAGTTGATTACGTTTTTAAATACAGAAAGAGCGTCAAAACATTCGTCAATTATAAGCGTAGAATTTGCCTCATTGGTTAAATTACCTCTAATATCTATTTCTGTATAACCATCAGCTACAACTTTTGTTCCATTTCCTGAAAGTAATACATTGGGGAAATCAGATTCAATAGGCAAAATAGTTAAAGGATCCCAATTTGTAGGAACATCATTAATATTCTGAGGGTTGACTGTACCACCGTTGAACTCGATAGTAGCTGTTTCATCCACCTCATATATATCAAATGCTGTTAAAGCATCTGCAAGACTATTGTCGCCGCCAACTGTAAGAGTAGCTGTGTCATATAAATTAAAACAACCATCTAATGTAGTAGAATAAAGAGTGTTATTCTGCATATCGAGTGAGGCACCATCTTGTATCGTGATTTCAGCAATATTAGTAATACCTGCTACATTAAGAATAATATCATGATCAGCTGTTCCCTCTTCATATCCTATTTCAACATAATCATCAACATAACTATTTGGTTGATTTGGCCAAATATTAACAGGAACCGCTGGTCCTTCGTGGTTACTGTTAAACGACCAACTTAAATTAGTGTTCCAATTTCCATCATCTATACTATAAAATTTTCTGATATACATATCGCCAATATAAAATTCACCAAGTCCGTCCCAGAGATTAGCAGAATTATTCTCGACTGTAACAGGATCATCTGAAACATCCCATGTTATCTGATTTGGCTCGCGTGTGTACCAATTCAAATCGGGTAAACTTCTTCTACGGATTACGGCACGGTAAGGCACTCCAGAATAGCCATCCAAATCTTCATTTCCTATAGCAGGATATTGGAATTCAGTTTGAATTGTTCTACCGCCAAGTACAAAATCAGTATCATAAGCTTGGGCTATCCAATACCACGGCACATGT
>CAYQTZ010000249.1:0-4790 GCA_964420565.1 uncultured Hyphomicrobiales bacterium | reverse complement strand
AAAAAAGAACTCGATTCTGATAAATGATTTTTCCACAGATGTTCTTATCTTGAATTTCAAAATATTACAATTTTGAATATGAATTTTGTAAAATATATTATAGCGAGTAATTATGAAAATTGCCACAATATTTGTCGCTTTCGCAGTATTTTGTTTGTCTAATGATTTTTTATCTGCTCAGGACTGGAAAAAAATCGACGGTACTGACCCTTATATTAACTTGATCTATTTGCCGGAAAATGATCCTGATATGATAATAGTTGCAGCAGATAACGAAGAGATAGAAACACCTTTCAATCCAATGGATGATGTAATAAAATTCCCTCAATTCGGCGGAGGCATTTTTATCAGCCATGACAGAGGAGATACTTTCGGAGATGCAAAACTCGCTACTTTTTCAGTATATGCCATGCTCCAGCATCCTGAAGACGATAACACCTACTTTGCATCTGTTCGCAGAGTAACACGCGGCGGTATTACAATATCTAATAATGCAGGACAGACATGGAACGAAACAACACCATTTTTGTGCGAGGGCACTTACCAGATAATTGATCTGGCAACTAATCAGGAGCATTATCCTGATATATATGGTGCTGGCCTTAAAACTGATAAAGGATTTTTTCATACTCAGGATGATTTTCAGAACTGCGAAATGATGGATGGTTTTGCTATTCAATCTCGCTCTGTTGCTGTGTCTCCGTTAGTCAGTAACTTGGTTTTTCTTTCTGGTGATTACTTTTATACTGGTGGTGTCCATCGTTCATACGACAAAGGTAAGACATGGCTTAAAGATTCTGCTGGTATAGAAAATCTTAGGATCCATTGTGTGCTACCCTCTAAATATGACCCTGCCGTAATTTTCTGTGGTGCAGACAGCGTAACCAATTCACATGAAATAATTGGTAAAGGGATTTTTATGAGTCGTGATACCGGCAAAACGTGGACTAATGTCGGTGCTTTTGGTGCTTCATGCTTTGAGTTAGCCCAGCATCCATATAACGAAGAGTTTATCGTTGCGGCTTGCGGTTATGACGGAGTGTATCTAAGCGGCAGCGAGGGCTACGGTTTCGAAAATGTAAGCGATGGCTTGCCTGAAGGCACATTAGTAACTAAAGTTGCCTTCCCGTTTTGGAATGATGTGGAAGAAGGAAAAGTGATTGCTTTTGCAGGTACTCACGGAGATGGACTATACAGGTCTGATCCTATATACACATCAGTCAACCAAAAGTATTATGATCAGGAACAGATATCAATAATGCGAATATATCCCAACCCTGCACGTGAAAATATAACTGTTCTGTTGAATTTAATAGAAAGCACGAACGCATCTGTGAGCTTAGTTGATATATATGGGAATATAATTCTTCGGCTTAATGATGAATATTACAATCAAGGCGATAATATATTGAGGATAAATCTTCCTGAAGATATGCCAAATGGTGCATATTATCTTACTGTCCAAGCAGGCAGAAACACAACTACTGAAATGATAACTATATTGAAATAAGTAGCTTAAAGCTTTTTGCCATTGTATTGATTTATCATGATATAATTTGTTTCTATTTTACCCTGGCGGATTTTTTTAAGTTTATTCTTAGCCAGGGTACGCCTCATAGGGGTTAATCTTTCATAAAAAAGTACACCATTTAAATGATCAACTTCATGCTGGATCACTCTGGCTAAAAGCCCCTCTGCTTCGAGAACGTTCTCTTTTTCCTGTATATCAAAATATCGAACACGGACTTTATCAGGTCGGGTAACTTTCTCAAAGAATTTTGGAACGCTCAGGCATCCTTCGGTAAAATCAACATGATCTTCAGAGGAGTATTCTATAATTGGATTAATTAGAACTATAGGAGGGTAATGAGCCGACTCATCCTCGCTTACTGTAGTATCAATAGTAATAAGGGCAAGCTCTTTGCCAACCTGATTGCCTGCCAGACCAATACCTTCGGCTTGATACATAGTTTCGAACATATCCTTAATGAGTGATCTAATATCTTCGTCTATGCTCTCCACTTTTTTTACCGGCTTGTTCAAAACCGGATGAAAAGAATTATATACAGGTAGTAATGCCATTACACAAAATAAATAAGTTAAACAATACGAAAATTATAACGGAAATCTAAGATTTATATTGGATTATCACCAACTTTTCCCCAAAGTAGTTTATTTTTCCACAAAACTTTTGGTATTTAGTTTATATTGCTTAGATTTGCAGAAGTATTTAGTGATACGGTCTAAAAATGCAGCATAATGAAAATTACAATTATCGGAGCCGCAAGAAGCGGTTTGGCAGCGTCATTGCTGGCAAAAGAAATCGGGCATAAGCCATTTCTTTCGGAATCAAAACCAATGGATGATTTCAAAGAAACTATTAATGCGTTAGATGATAATGGCATTCCTTATGAATTTGGAGGTAATACCGAAAAAGCTCTTGAGGGATGTGAATTAATAGTTACCTCGCCTGGAGTCCCGCCAAATGCAAAGATATTACTTGAAGCCTCTAATAGAGGAATAACGATAATCAGCGAGCTTGAGTTTGGTTGGATAAACACTGATAACCCATGTATAGCAATTACTGGCACTAACGGCAAAACAACCACTACTGCACTTACGGCATATATAATCAACAATTCAGGGAAAAAGGCAGTTGCATGCGGTAATATCGGCAAGCCGCTGTCGTCCTTCGTAGGTAAGATTTCTCCGGATACTATCATAGTAGCCGAAGTAAGTAGCTTTCAATTAGACAGGATAGAGAAATTCAAGCCTGACGTGGCTATAATACTTAATATTTCGCCTGACCATATTTTATATCATGGAAATTATCAGAAATATATAGAAGCAAAATATAATATCTGCAAGAATTTAGAGGAAAATGACTTGTTGATATTAAATGCAGACGACGATACTATGAATAAACAAAAACCGCAAACCAGGGGGAAAATTGCTCATTTTTCTTACGATGCGAATATCAGGGGGATATTCGTAAGAGATGGCAAGCTGGTTATGCGTTTTCCAGATCAGCATAAAGAGGAGATTTTAATGTACACAAGTGAATTAAGCTTACCAGGAGTGCATAACTGCTATAACTCAATGGCAGCAGCATTAGCGGCAAGAGCTTTCGAGATCCGTAACGAAAACATCAGAGATAGTCTGATGTCTTTCCAAGGGGTCGAGCATCGTTTGGAATTTGTGAGGAACGTTGATGGTGTGGATTATATTAATGACTCTAAGGCGACAAATATCAATGCCACATGGTATGCCCTATCGAGTTATAATTCACCTTTAGTATGGATAGCCGGAGGGCGAGGGGATAATAATGACTATTTCGCTTTAGACCAATTCGTTAAAAAGAATGTAAAATGCATAATTGCTATCGGAGAGGAAGCCGATGCTATTTTTAATCACTTTTCCTCGATGGTTAGGTGCATTAGAAAAAATGATCTTTTCGACGCAGTAGATGAATCGAAAATGCAAGCAGAGCAGGGGGATATTGTGCTTTTTACTCCCGCTTGCAAATCATTCGACCAATTCTTAAATTACGAGCATAGGGGAGAGGTTTTTAAAGCTGCTGTAAATGAATTATAATGTGAGATGAAAAAGTTCAAGGGAAATATTGATTGGTGGGTGCTGCTTCCAGTAGCGGCACTCATGCTATTCAGCATAGCATTTGTGTTTAGTGCAAGTGCTTCTTTCGCAGAATATCGCTTTGGCTCTTACGACAAATTCTTTCATAGCCACGCTTTCAAAATATTGCTTGCTTTTCTTGCAATGTTTACTTTTTCTCAAATAGATTATCACTTCTGGAAAAAATTCTCAAAAGTATTTATATTCATATCAGTAATTTTGCTTATACTTCTATTTTTTATAGGTACGCCCATCAATAGTGTCTATCGCTGGCTTTATATTGGCCCTTTTAACTTTCAGCCCTCTGAGATTGCCAAATTTGCCTTAGTGTTACATTTTGCGAAACTATTAGACGAAAGACAAAAATACATCAAAGATTTCAAAATAGGAATGCTGCCACTAATTATCTGGAGTATGATCATTTGTGGACTGATAGCATTACAACCTAATTTTTCAACTGCATTGGTAATATATCTGATTGCTTTGACTATGATGTTTATTGGTAATACTAATTTTCTTCATTTAATATTATATAGTTCGGTTTCTTTTGTACTTGCTGCAATATATGCTTTGTCAGCTTCTTACCGTAGGGAAAGAATAATGTCTTTCCTTGGTTCAGAATCTACAGTAAGCAATATGGATGCGGCGAGTTACCAGATAGACCAGGCAATAATTGCAATAGGGAATGGAGGTGTGTTTGGCGTTGGACCCGGGCACAGCCGTCAAAGTCATTTATTTTTACCGGAATCTTATGGAGATTTCATTTTTTCTATAATAGGTGAAGAATACGGATTCATTGGTTTGTTTATTATTATTATTCTTTTTGTTTTGATTCTATGGCGTGGTATAAAAATTGCTAAAATGGCTCCCGATCTTTTTGGCTATTTCCTGACAGCAGGTATATTATTGACCATCAGCTATTATACTGTTGTTAGTGCCGCCGTTAATATTGGATTGCTACCAACTACAGGCTTGCCAATTCCTTTTTTGAGCTATGGTGGCACCGCAGTCATTATTTATGCTTCTGCAATTGGCATATTACTGAATATTTCAGCTCAGGCTGGGGTACTACCCAGAAAGGCTAAAATTCAGCAGCCGGATATTTAACCCTATCTCGCTTGACAATTCCTCAGAAAAAAGGTGGATTTTATCTTACT
>CAYQTZ010000248.1:0-4795 GCA_964420565.1 uncultured Hyphomicrobiales bacterium | reverse complement strand
AAGATAAAATCCCCCTTTTTTATCGAAGATCCCGACTTGTCAGGGAAAAGGGGGACATAGGGGGATTTTCTTTGTTTTTGCAATGGTCTTACTGCGGTCATGTTACTGCTATAATAGTAAACATTCAGGGATGATTGATCTACCCGAATGTTTCAGTTAGATAGCCTGATTGCCAGATTATTTATACTTGACTTGAGACTAAGCCATTTTAGCACGTTTCGTCAGATAAGCTCTGAGCGCTTTGTCAAATGGCGTATCTGTCGTTATTAAATGATAATCAATAAAGTGGTTTCTTGACTCACGTCGCATTGTATTCAAAAAATCATTCATCGTTTCTGAATAAGATTGCTGTATCTGATAGGGTTGTGTAACGAGTTCCTCCTGTGTTTCCATATCCCGAAAATTAGCTCCTGTCAGATTGAATTTAAAATCACGTTCTCGCGGGTCGAGTATCTGAAAGGCAAGCACGTCGTGCTGCTTGTGGCGAAAATGCTTCAAAGCACTCATTACAGATTCCGGGTCATCGAAAAAATCACTTATTACTATAACCAAACCGCGTCGATTGATCTTCTCTGCGAGCTTATCGAGAGATTGGGAGGTACCTGTTTCGTTTGCCGGCTTTACGCTTGACAATGTTTTCAATAATTCGTGCAGATAGGATTGCTTGGATCTTGGCGGGATGAACTTATGAATATCTACGTCATACAAAGACAGCCCCACAGCATCTCTTTGTTTAATAAGTAAATAAGACAATGCGGCAGCGAGATATGAGCCATACTCGAATTTCGTAATATTTCCTTTAGAGGCATAATTCATAGAGCCAGAAGTATCGAGACAAACCATACTTCTTAGATTGGTTTCCTCTTCGTATTGCTTTACGTAATGCTTTTCTGTTCTGCCATATATTTTCCAATCAAGGTGCCTGATGCTATCGCCCGGGCGATACTGCCTATGCTCGGCAAATTCCACACTGAAGCCATGATAGGGAGAGCGGTGAAGTCCGGTGATAAATCCTTCTACGACGAGCCGTGCCTTTAGTTCTATACTTTTTAGCTGTGCAACAGTAACCGGCTGCAAATACTTTCTGTAATCTTCCATTAAATACCTTTTGTTTAATTTCCCTTTGAAGACGTTATTAAAAGAAGTATAGTTTTTTAGATGTTAGTTTTTAGTCTTTAGATAATATTATGTCGGCTATCTTGGTGGTAGTGTCATGTTGACTAAATAGTAAACAAATCAGGGATTATTTAGCATTCAGGGATGATAATTCTACTCGTAACATCAGTTAGTTAGCAGATTGATGATCCTTGATTGAGCGATGATCTGTATTTGGAGATTGTGTTATAGCCATTAGCCAATTCAGTTTTTTGGGTAACTAAATATGAGGCTATTGCTAAATCCCATAATTGATCTATCACACAGTCTTCTTGGTTTTGTGGGGTAGCTAAAAGTTAGAAGTTTACACCGAGACTACTATGGAGAGTAATACCAGTAGGAGTTTCTGATAAACACTATTCCTCTGAACTTTTTTCTTCAGATCTTTTTTCCTCTGATTCAGAAAGCTCTTCGATTTTTTTGCTTTTACGAATGTCATAGATGAACTTACTAAGCTCTGCTGATAGTAATATAATAGTTGTCATATAATAAATCCAGAGAGCCATTAATGCCATTATGGCATAAGTGCCGTAGAATCTACCATAAGTTGTTACACCTGAAAGATAATAAGCAAAAATATGTCTGGCAATTTCTATCATAAATACACACATCAAAGTGCTCATCACTCGTATCTGACGGGGAGTTCGGTGAGTGGGGACAAATCGGTATAGCAGATAGAATAAAACGAAGGATACCATAAACGTAAACAGTGGAAATAATTTGATGAGTATATAGCTAAGCATTGAGGGCAGAGCTTCCATCAGATTTTCTGTCATCAGCGAAAGTATGGGGAATACGTAAGAAGACAGAAGAATAAGTACAGCCAGCACAACTATCAGCAGCATATCCCTGAGCCGATAGACTATAAAGAACTGCCTGGCTTCTATCTTGAATACTGTATTCAAACCAGTCCGAAGGGAGCTGAACAAAGTGGATGACAGCCATACTAAAGTTATTATTCCAATAATACCAGCAATGGATGAATTATCAAGAATTGTATAAGCTTCGGTAACAATCGTTTTCACAAGAGCATTTGTTTCGTCGTTGGGGGGCAATATTGCCTGAAGAGATTCTACCAGGAAATTAGTAAGCGAACCGATACCAAATATGATCTTGACAATATATATAGCTACAAGCAATAGTGGTATAAGGTATAATATTATAGTAAAAGCAATGCCTGAAGATAATAAAAATAAATGATTTCGATCTGCTCTGTCGAAAAATTCTTCTATTCCGCCGATAATTTTTCTTACTGTTTTGTTGCGAATACGAAGAAAATCTAAGATTTTTATTATACTCTCGTCTTTTATGTCTAAATTAACTTTGTTCATAAGCAGAAAAATAATAATTTTCTAAAATTTACAAAGTATAAAATAAACAAAAATGTTGAGAATAATGAAAAAATTTACTTACATAATGCTTTTATCGCTCTTGATGTATGGATGTGCTAACCGTTTGCCACTAACAGGGGGGCCTGAGGACAAGACTCCTCCAGAGATCATAAGCTTTTCACCGCAGCCGCTTACTACTAATTTTTTAGATAATGAGATAACGATTGAATTCAGCAAATATATGAATAAAATGCAGGTGGAGGAAAATGTATTCTTTTCGCCTACTATTGAATATGAAGCTAATTGGAGCGGCAGACAGTTGGAAATTGAATTGCAGCAACAGCCCGATACTAACACCACTTACGCTCTGATGATTGGAACAGATTATTCAGATATCAGGGGCAATAAACCAACCGAGCAGTTTAATTTGGTTTTCTCTACGGGGAACGTAATAGATACCGGCAAGATAGAGGGTAAACTATATGACGAAGACCCTATGGGTTCGTATATTTTTGCTTTCAGAATAGATGATATGGATATTGATACTTTCGATATTTGTGGAACAAAAGCTCAGTACAGGTCGCAGGTAGGTACGAGCGGTAATTTTTCCATACCTGCGTTGAAAGATGGCAATTATAGATTATTTGCTATCAGAGATAAATTCGATAACCAAATATACGATACCGGCATTGATGAGTTCGGTGCCCCGTCTCAGGATTATCAAGTCAATGCTGGAACCTCTGACTTTGTGCATATTAAAAGTGGTCCGCCTATAGACAATAATGGTCAAATGCTTTTTGATGCTTTTGCAAGAACTGATCGTATCATTTCTTTAAATTTCAGTGAGCCATTAGATACTGCAAGCGTATCGAAAGGAAGTGTCATTCTAATGGATTCTGCGAGCAAAGAACAATTAGAAGTGCTTTCTGTTTATCTGAAGCCGGGATCTCCAACCGAAATTGATATGGTGCTGCAAGAAGATGTGGACACTTCATCTGTTCTAATAGCGATAATACCACTTGACATAAGTTCAGTATTATCAGATACTTTGAGTAATCCAATACAGGATACGGCAAATAGTATTTCTTTTATGCCTTACCCTGAGGAAAAATTTTTAGTACCTCGATTACTTACCACTCCATTTAAAGATAGTACGATGAACGTAATGCCGGACGAAAAATTCACTTTCGTTTTTAATACAGCAATGCCGGATGAGCTAAAAGACAAAGTGGAATTGAGAGATTTACAGGATTCATCAATTATAGCTGTTTCTAAGGAATTATCAGGGAATATATTAAGTATTAGACCAAAAAAGCAGTTAAAAAGCGACGCTTGGTTTTTGATAACCATGAATTTTGATGGTATAACAGCTCTGAACGGCAGAGATGTGAAGGATTCAGTACAATCTCTACGATTTAAGACTAAGGATATCAGGAATTATGGTTCTGTCTTCGGTTCTGTTAAAGACCCAGAAGAGGGATGTACCTATATAGTAATATTGAGATCAAAGATAACGAAACAGAACATTTATTCGGATAGATGCTCTTATGAAGGGAATTGGGAATTTCTACAGATACCTCCTGAAACTTATCAAATAGAAGTCTTCTGCGATATGAACGAAGATGGCTTATACAGCTATGGCAATGACCAGCCATTTCATTACAGCGAGAAGTTTTATGTATTAAAGCAGGAAATAGTTTTGCAACCCCGCTGGGAAGTTGAAGATGTAATACTTACTTTACCTGACAAAGATCGGTGATTCTTTTACAGTGCCAAATCCTTGTATTTTTAGCTCAGGAATTTCTTCATTATTTGTTGTTATCAATACTTTACAGCTAAAATAGCCTTCTTTTTCGGGAGTGATTTTTGCAGTAACAGAAACTGTTTCATTGGGTTTCAATATCCCCGAACCGGGTATATCAATTTCCATTCCTTCGGGTTCTGTGTGGATATTACTTAGAGCTAACTCTTTATCAGTGTTATTGATCACCTGGAGAATGGCTGAAGATTCGTTGCCGACAGTCATATCTGTGAAGCGGAAATAACTATTAGGCAATAATTTTATCGGCTTTTTGAGTACAGCTTTCAGAAATAAAGTTTTTTTGTTTTCTTCAGCATCATTAGAATATATATGAACAGTTTTCGTAACTTGCTCTGAGCTTGAGGAAACGCGAAGAGTAACGTTCAACTCAGCAGAATCGCCCGGCGCCAGATAGCTTTTCGAAAGTGGAGCCGTGGTGCATCCGCACGTTGGTTTTACTCTCTCTATATGCAAAGTGTCTGTGCCTGCGTTCTTTAGAAATATTTTA
>CAYQTZ010000247.1:0-4832 GCA_964420565.1 uncultured Hyphomicrobiales bacterium | reverse complement strand
AATGATTGTTCTACTGAAGAAACCTACTTTTAGCAGATCAGTCATTCCCGATTCTTTGACAATTAATATTTGATATGACATTAGTTTCTGAACAAATAAAGATCATTGCAGAAGTCCAAAAACGATCCCACCCCGACCCTCCCTTACGAGTAATGGAGGGAGTAAAGCTTTGTTATAATTAGACATTAGACTTCCCAGCTTGGTAAGATTTGGGTTTTTATCTTACTTCCCCTCTTTGTAAGAGGGGATCGAGGGGTGTTTGTGAAAAATATTTATCAAACTGATCCCTCCCCGACCTTCCTTTACGAGTCCCGACTTGTCGGGAAAAGGGGGACTTAAGGGGGATTTTCTTTGGTTTTGCAAAGATCTTAACTATGGGCTCCACCACAGAAGATGAAGCCCTTTAGTTTTTAACCTACTTTTACTTTTAGATATTTCCTTTTTCCAACTTTGATAATGCGGAAATCGGAGAAATCCAACTCTGCAAAGGCATCTTCAATCTTTTTATCGTCAACGGAGACAGCTCCCTGATCTATCATTCTGCGAGCTTCTTTTTTGGATTGTACCATTTTTGTATTGACTAAGACATCTGCCACCAGAATGGAATATGAATCTGAGCTGATTGTTCTTTCTTCAATATCATCAGGGGTTTCTTTCTTAACGAACATTCTTTCAAATTCGGCAAAAGCGTCTTCGGCTGCCTGTTTGTTATGATATAACTCAACTATGCTTTGAGCCATTCTTACTTTAGCTTCCCGCGGGTGCAATGTGGAGTTTTTCAGTCCTTTGTCCATAGCTTTTACTTCCTTGTCAGAAGCCCAGCCGCCATATTTATAATAGCGTACGATCAGTTCGTCGGGTATAGACATAGCTTTGCCAAATATCTCGCGTGGAGTATCAGTCATAGCAATGTAATTATTGAGAGATTTACTCATTTTCTCTACTCCGTCTGTGCCTTCGAGTATAGGCATAGTGAGGATACATTGCGGGCTTAAGCCGTGATTTTTCTGTATTTCCCTGCCAACAAGCAAATTGAATTTCTGGTCAGTGCCGCCAAGCTCTATGTCAGATTCTATGGCTACAGAATCCATTGCCTGAGCAAGCGGATAGAGCAGTTCATGCACGCTGATAGGTATGCCTGAGCGGTATCTTTTGCTGAAATCGTCGCGTTCCAATAGTTGTGCGACAGTATAATTAGCGGCAAGGTGGATTACATTCTGGAAGTTCATTTTCGAAAGCCATTCGGAGTTATATCTTATTTCTAAGCGTTCTTCAGATAATATTTTTGTTGC
Organism: uncultured Hyphomicrobiales bacterium; assembly: GCA_964420565.1. Taxonomy (GTDB): domain Bacteria; phylum Bacteroidota; class Ignavibacteria; order Kapaibacteriales; family UBA2268; genus CAYQTZ01. The sequence continues at coordinate 3,540 of CAYQTZ010000247.1, read as the reverse complement.
CTGCTCGATATAGGTTTGTCCGTTTATTTTAGTTTCTTCCATAGTCAGTTGCGGACGGGTTTTATTTTTCCCTGTTGGGTCGCCTATCATAGCCGTAAAATCGCCGATAATCAGGATTGCAGTATGCCCGAGGTCCTGAAATTCACGCATCTTATGCAGTACAACGGCATGCCCAATGTGGAGGTCAGGCTTGCTAGGGTCGCATCCGAGTTTTACCCTGAGCGGTTTTTGTAATCTAACGGACTCCTTTAGTTTTTCTGAAAATTCATCTTCCGGCAAGAGGTCAACTGTGCCTTTGCTGATAATATCCATTTGATCTTTTACTGTATATTTCATCTTTTAATCTTAAAATTTTAAACATATATTATACTCTGTATTTTCTTCGTATCTCTCTGTCGGTTTCGCGTTTTTTAGTAGTTTCTCTTTTGTCGTATTTCCTTTTAGCTTTGCAGAGTCCGAGCTGGATCTTAACGAATCTGCCTGAAAAATAAACGGCGAGGGGTATTAAAGTCATCCCGCGTTCAGCTGTTGCCGTTTTAAGCTTAGATAATTCGTGAGCCTTAAGCAATAATTTTCTGGGTCTTTTGGGTTCGTGATTATTTATATTGCCTTGCTTATAAATACTGATATGCAAATTATAGAGATATAATTCCATGCTTTGGGCAGATGAGAAGCCAGCATAAGCATCCTGAATACTTAATCTCCCTTGTCTTAATGACTTGACTTCCGTGCCTGTAAGCATTATCCCGGCTTCGTAAGATTGCACGATCATAAAATCGTGGCCGGCTTTGCGGTTAGAAGCGATGACACGTTCTTCCCTGTCCATCATTTCCTGAGTTTTCATTTACTGTTTCATACCTTTCTAATTACTATATCATACCAAAATTACCAAAGAAATTTATTAAATCATAAAAAGTACGAAGAAATCCTATGAAAATCAAAAATATTGATAGAATTTCTGATATTATTAACGATTATTCCGAATTATTCGATAAATAGTCATATCTAAATGCTGATTATTCAATTATAAAGCATTGCTTCCCCTTGCTTTTTTGATAATTTTTTTGTAATTTTCTTGATTGGAAAAGTGATTCTTAAAATTGTATCTATATATTATGTAAGTATATATAATATAGCACTTTAGATTTACTTTTTCAATATTTATTTTGAGGGCTATTATCAGAAGTATTAATTAATGAGAACAAATTTTATGAAAAAAATATTTTTACTCCTGTCAATCATTTTTCTTCCATTAATCAATGGATGCTATACAGATACAATTGATAGCTTCAAAACTATTGTGATACAGGTGCCATTAAATCAAAATATGATCAATTCAGGGGACTCAAAAGTAACAATAACTCCGGATAATCTAAACAATTATCCTGATTACCGTAATAATATTGACAGGATCAAATCTTTAACTATTTATCAAGTGGCTTATCACGCAAATGAAGTATATCCGGAAGAAGCAATAGACCAAAAATTCATAAGCATGGATTTTTTTATTGAAATAAATGATAAACGCTATCGGGTAGCAAGGTTCGAGGATATAACCGTTCAGGATATGTATCGCATACCGCATTTGGATGAGGTGGACGATGCCACTGCCAAAGAGATCTCAGATATGCTAATGATCAGCCCTGAGTTCAATACGGTATCGATTTTTGACCCTTATAAAAGTATTTACTACGATACTATACTATCAACTATGGTCATTGTGATAAAAATTGAACTTGAGGTATAATTTCATTTGTTCACATATCGTATTTTATAGCATGAATTAATTTAATACAATGAATTAAATCGAATAACACATGTATTGCCATTACTCAAAGACTATTTAGATGTTGAGTTAATATCAAATCCAATAGCATAAAAATAGCCCAAGATATAAAAAATCAATATTTTCGTTGGTATTTTCTAATAATTACTTTATATTTATAGTTCGTTAAATTGCAAAATAGTGAAATGTTTCATAGATGACTTTGTGGAGGATTTAATTGAAAAAGCACATTGGTAAGATTTTGATAATACTTATTCCCATAGCATTAGCCCTCTTTTTGCTATATCCGACTTATGAAGCTTCCAATCTTATGGAAAAGAAGAAGGAATACTTACAGAGAGCCAATAAGGCTGAATCGTCTAAAGATTCTTTAGACATAATGGAAGAATTCGACAGTAAATATGCTGAAGACCTCGAAGCTGCAAGGCAAAGCAGACTTAAGCTTGGTCTAGACTTAAGAGGCGGTATGTATGTTACTCTTGAAGTGGACGTAATCAAATTACTTCAGGAATCAGCACAGCAGGATGCCATTGATGATATTTTTATGGAAGTGATCGAAGCTACTAAAGAAGAAGCCGGCGGTAGTGAAGAAAATGTAATCGAGATATTTCAGGAGAAATTCAATGAGATAGCTACTCCGAAAAGGCGATACCTCTCTGATTACTTTGATTTTGGTGATATTGATGATATATCTGAAGCAGATAAAAGAATAATAGAAATTCTACAGGAAAATGAAGCCGATGCTATAGATCAGGCACTGACCGTAATGCGCGAACGCGTTGACAAATACGGCGTTTCCGAACCGACTATTCAAAAGCAAGGTGCACGCAGAATTTTACTCGAGCTTCCAGGTGTTACTGATGAAGAACAGATGCGTGAATTGATCCAAACTACTGCACGACTCGAATTTAAGTTAGTTCGCAATAATCAGGATATTGTTTCTGCCTTCTATAAAATTGATGCTTTGCTCGCCGGAGATAATGAAATGGATGAAGCTGAGGATGCTAAAGATACTCCTGCAGATACTACCGAAGCTAATGTCAATGATACTTTGAAATCTGACAAAGAGCAGATAGAAAGTATTGAAGATGCCTTAGCTGATAAAGAAGAAGAGACCTCCGGAGATGACACCACTGCTCAGGATACCGAAACAGCCAAAGCTGATACAACCGATCCTTATGCAGGGCTGTCCGAAGAAGATGCAAGGAGCAAATACCTAAAGGAGCATCCATTCACTACCTTATTCAATACATACTATATTTCTGAAGGTCCGAACGCCAGAAGACAGCAGGTGAATTACGCAATAGACAACTTCCCTGCCGGCCAATATGGCTTTGAGATCACTGAAGAAACATTAGATAGATTCATGGAGATCATTTCTCGTCCGGAGGTCGCCGAACTATTGCCGGAAGGTGTAGAAATTGTAAGAGATAAGGGGTATAAATACCCAACCGAAAGTGGTAAGGAAATCGAGATATATTCAATATATTGCTTAAAACGCCAGCCAGAGTTAACAGGTGAAGTAATAACAAAGGCACAGGCAACTTACGACCCTACTAATAACCAGCCAGTCGTTATGATGATGATGAATAGCGAAGGTTCTGAAAGCTGGGCAAAGATCACAGGTGCCAATATTAAGAAAAGAATTGCCATCGTGCTTGATAACATTGTAAGATCAGCACCTGTAGTACAGAATAAGATAGTTGGCGGCACATCCCAGATCACTGGCATGGAAAATGCCGAAGAAGCACGCA
>CAYQTZ010000246.1:0-4833 GCA_964420565.1 uncultured Hyphomicrobiales bacterium | reverse complement strand
CCTGGTACTTATCCACCAGATTACAGAGTGCTGAATGCAACAACAGCACGGGACAACACACCGCCCCGGATTGTTTATGACCCCTCGCACCCTGATGCTGATGAAAACGGCTATCTAAAAATGCCTAATATCAACATAGTAACTGAAATGGTGGAAATGATAAGCGCCCAAAGAGCTTTTCAGGCAAACACAGGCGTTATTGATGCCGCAAAAAATATTGCCAGAGATTCTTTGGAAATATGATTCTTAATTACAAATAAATGATGGCTATTATAAGAGGTGCTAATGAAAATTCCTAGTATTAATGCGTATCAAGATATGATCTACAACGAGCCAATACAGCCGGTAAGCAGTGATGGTAATATCGAACGCGTTACTGATAAGGATATTCCGCAAAGAGAAAATGGAACAGCAAAGCTTAAAAGCAACGGCAATCTAATAACTCAAAAAGAAAGAGAATTTTTCATAAAAATGTTTCCCGAAAACCAACAGCAATTAGAAAAGCACGTGCTTTTCAACAGCAACGGGCGATTACAAACTCATTCATATTCAAAGGGAATAATAATTGACGGCAGAGTTTGACGCTCCATAAATTTTCAGGGATGATTCATAATCAGAAAGGATGCTCCAAATGGTCGTAAATGAAATGGACCCGAGCAATAGGTATCAACCTTTAGTACAGCAACAAACTCAGAAAATGAATTTTGGTGAATCTGAGAAAGCTGAGAAATTCACTGACACATTAAAAGAATTAGTTACAGATGTTAATTCTCTTAGAAAAGAATCCGCAGAATTGACAGAAAAAATGATCAAAGGCGAACCAGTTGACATACACGATGTTATGATCGCTTCAGAAAAAGCTAAAACGGGATTTCAGCTATTAATGGAAATGCGTAATAAATTCGTTGATATGTACAAAGAAATTTCCAGAATGCAGGTGTAATTTTTTATCTTAGATATTCTACAGGAATAATATGGCAAAGTTTGAGATTAAAGAACAAGTGCAAACATTTTACAACAAACTGACTACCATTCAAAAGGTGATCATTAGCGGTTCTGTTGGTTTGGCACTTGCTCTTAGCATTTTTCTTATTACTTCCTCAGGCGAACCGGTAGAAAAAGTAGTTCTCTTCAGATCTCTTGAAGAACAAGATGCTGCCAGAATAGTAGATAACCTGAAAGAAAAAAATATACCTTATGAACTAAAAGATAATGGCGGCACAATACTGGTAGATGAAAATATTGTTTACGATACTCGGCTCAGCTTAGCTTCCGAAGGCTTACCTGAATCAGGTATGGTAGGATATGAAATATTCGACAGGACAAATCTGGGAATGTCTGAATTTGTACAGAAATTAAATTATCGCCGCGCTTTGGAAGGTGAGCTGGCTAGAACTATAAGTTCTTTAGATGAAGTTAAAAAAGCCAGAGTTCATTTAGTGATCCCGGAAAAAGAGCTTTTCGAGAAAGATCAGAAACAGCCAACCGCTTCAGTTTCCCTATGGTTAAAATCCGGCAGGAGCATTAGCAAAGTCAGTATCATTGGTGTTCAGAATCTAATAGCATCAAGCGTGGAAGGTATGCTCACAGACCACGTTACGGTAGTGGACCAGCGGGGAAAGATAATCTCACCACCTCCTCTGGATGAATCCAGCGTTGCAGGCTTAACAAATATGCAACACGAGCAGCAAAAAGAAACAGAAACGCATCTATCAAACAAAGTGCAATCACTCTTAAACGGAGTTCTGGGACCCGGAAATTCAGAAGTTCGGGTAAACGTAGAGTTAGATTTTACTCAGATAGAAAAAACTATAACAGATTTCGATCCCGAGCGGCAGGTTGCTCGCAGCGAGCAAACAATAACTGAAGTTTCTGAATCCTCGGACTCTCTTAGCTACCCTGCTGTTAATATGGCTCGTGATAAACAAAACGTAATCTCTAATTATGAAATATCTAAAACTGAGTCAAAGATAGTTGAGGAAGTCGGTAATATAAGAAGACTATCAGTAGCGGCTATGGTTAATGATGTAGTGAAAGTTGTTACGAACGAAAATGGCGAAAAAGCAATAGAGTACGCTCCAAGAACAGACGAGGAGATGAAAAAACTGGAAGAATCAATCAAAAATGCTGTAGGCTATGATCCATCCAGAAATGACCAGATTACTGTACTCAACGTAGCATTTGATATGACACATCTCGAAGAAGAATTAAAATACGACATGAAGCCTATATGGTGGCAGGACCCGGAAAATATAAAACTATTCTTTCTGATACTGGCTATGTTGGTTACTATATTTATTCTTTATAGATTGTTACAATCAAAACAAATACGCGACCGCTTCCGTATTGCCTTAGGTTTACCCGAACACGTTGAAATAGACGAAGATGAATTAGAAGAAGAAGAAGAAGAAGAACTCGAAGAGCTGGAATTTGACGAAGATGATCTGATGCTGTTGCCGGCTGAACTCCCTGATCAGCTCTTGCTCGAAGGCGAGAGAATGGACAGAGATGAAGATATGTCTATTGGTGAAGACGAAGATGAACTCGACAGAGATGCCTTAGCAAGAAAAGCCAGGGCAGGTTTAGAAGATGACAGCGGAGAAATGACCGAAGATCAATTAATGAGTCTTGAGATAAAAAATAAAGTGCAGGACTTCATAGATGATCAGCCACAAGAAGCTGCCCGACTCGTTAGAGTTTTAATTCAACAGGATTCTCAGGATTCAAGTTTCTTCTAAGATAATTAATAATTATTTTATTTAAAATATATTAATATTAGATACGGTATTCAATACAAAATGTTAGTAAGAATTAGTGTTATAATAATATGAAATCAAAGCAACTAACTACAAGAGATCTTAACGGAAAGCAAAAAGCGGCTGTGCTGCTTATGTCGCTTGACGTGGACGTAGCGGCAAAAGTATTCAAAGAGCTGGAGATGAAGGAAGTCGAGCAGATAGCCGTTGAGATAACGAGCATGAAAGATCTGCCACCCCACGTTGTCGAAGATGTTATCTCAGAATTTTACCAGCTAATGACTGCTCAGACATATATGGTCGAAGGCGGTATCGAATATGCACAGATGCTTTTGGAAAAAAGCTGGGGATTCGAACAGGCAAAGGAAATAATCGAGAAAATAAGAGTACTGACTACAGTTCGCGGATTTAATATTTTGAAAAAAGCAGACCCTCAGCAATTAGCCAGTTTTTTATCGAAGGAACATCCCCAGACAATTGCTTTGATTCTATCGCACTTACCCCCAGATCAATCTGCAGAAGTACTTAATGAATTCCCCGATCAGCTCAGAGGTGAATCAGTAATGAGGATCGCTAAACTTGGCAAAGTCTCTCCTCAATTAGTAACACAGGTAGAGCACGTGGTTGATCAGGTAGCAGAATCTACTTTATCTCAGGATCTGGCTACTGCCGGTGGTGCTAAACTCGTAGCAAATATACTCAATAAAAGTAATAACGCTGCTGCAAAATCCATACTGGAAGCTATCGAAGACAAAGACGACAACCTTGCTGTTGAGATCAAGCGTCTGATGTTCCTCTTCGAAGATATTGTAATGATAGACGACAAGGGCATTCAAAGGATACTCCGCGAAGTGGATAAACGCGATCTTGCATTAGCGCTTAAAGTTGGCGACGATAAGATCAGAAATAAAATATTCAAAAATATGTCCGAACGTGCCGCTTCAGTAGTCAAAGAAGAGCTGGAATTTATGGGTCCAGTTAAGCTCAAAGAAGTCGAATCGGCTCAGATGAGGATAGTAGATATAATTAAGCGACTCGAGGAAGAAGAAGAAATAGTCGTAGGCGGACGCGGCAAAGAAGACGTTTTTGTTTAATATTTCTATGGTGCAGATTTGTCCAAAGTAAAAGTAAGAGTTGGTAAACCGATTCACAGAGTAAAGATACTCAAAGCCAAAGATGTTTTGATTGAAGATACTGAGGCGTTTACCCCCTTAGATGAATTAATATTTGAAGACTTAGAAAATGATCTTGATAGATTTGATGAAGAAGAACGCGAAAAAGAAAAAAGAGAGATACCAGAAACTGCACTGTTTAGCAATGAATTTTACTTCTGTAATCCCAAAAAACCAATTTCAATCTCTATGGATAAGATTCCGCCCAAATCAGTACCCGTAGAAGAAGTTAAAAAGGAAGTACAGAAAGCTTATGACAATGGTTTTGATGACGGGCAGCAAGTAACCACATCAAATTTTGAAGCCGAAATTGAAAAATACCGCGAGTGGATGAAAAGAATTGATTCAGTAATTGAAGATTTGACCATTAGCTATAATTTCGAGGTTAATAAATTCGAGGAATCATTAACTTTTATTGCAAAAATGATGGCTGAGCATATCCTTGAACGCGAAATATCTAAGGATTCAGAAGTAGTGATCACTCAGGCAAAGAAAGCCATTGATTCATTAGATGAAGATATGATATTTAGAATAAGAGTTAATCCCGAAGACATAGAAATTTTAAAAGATGCTAAAAGTACTCTATCTTCAGATACTTCCATTACCGAAAATATAGTGCTTAGTCCTGACAATTCAATTGCAAAAGGGGGGTGCGTATTGGAAACTTCAGCCGGGACAGTTGATGCAAGAATAAACAAACAGTTAGAAAAATTAAAACAAGCTATGGATAATGTTACTCTGAACGAAGACCCTCATGAAGAAGAGGAATTTTATGCTGAACAGCAAGAGAAACAAGATACTCAAGACAAATAACTCCCCCCCCACTTGATTCTTATTCGTAAAAGGATTATATTTGATAAAGTATAAATTATCTAAGAACTTATGATAAATGCCGATATATTGAA
>CAYQTZ010000245.1:0-4835 GCA_964420565.1 uncultured Hyphomicrobiales bacterium | reverse complement strand
TATCATCTGTTTCAAACAAAGGGATACATTTTAAAATGAACAAATCACCGCTACTTTTAAAATTATTGTTTGAAAGACCCTCTATTACTGCTATTCCAGGTGATTCAATTTTCAAGCTAAGTGTTTCGTAATTATCGCTGATACCATTATTCAAAGGAGCTTCTACTGAAACTGGCAGGAAGTTTTGCTCATCATATCTTATCTCTACTTTGAACTGCCTAACAAACCAATCGGAAAAATCTATCTGGGAACCATAAGCAAGGTCAAGAGTATCATCCTGAGCTGTCATCAATATCATATAATGATCTCCAGGAGTACCAAAGTTTTCATCTGTTATCTTTCTTATTCCTACTCTGCTGTTTAATGGTCTTGGTGCATCTTCATTTATTAAATCGCAAAAACTGGCAGGGCTAGGATCGCATAGAAACAAGTGCCAGCCACCTTCTTCTGCTCTGATTCCAAATTCATAGATCGTATGTTCTTCTTCCATCAATGGTGAGCTGTCAAAACCAAATGCACCACCAAGGACTATATCTGTGCTATCGCTTACATCTTCGCCATTTCTGAATACTTTGATACCCCTGTTAATATCGTGGTAAACGAAAATTCCCCAATGCTCAGCACCATCTCCAGTAAAAAGCTCGAAAAGATTATAGCAATTCTTTTCATCTGGCTCTTTTGTTCCATGTGTCCAATCATTTAATATATACAAAATGCCATTGCAATATTCGGCATAAAGATTGGAATAAGTGCCTATTGCTGGCTCGGAATCAGACCACTCGTTGTCGCTGTCAGTAAAAATTCCGTCTATTGTATGATTATCATTGCAAAGATTTATAATTTCTTCACCACCATCCACTCTTATTTTTGCGGTAGCTGCTCTCAATATTCCTGCAAATTCGGATGGTTCTGTTACGAGACCTGCAACACCAGAGATTGGTATGTACCTGTCGTGATTATTGACCAATGAACCACTTGAGCTGAAATAGCCAGTAACGATCTCAGGTGCCTGAACGAGACCATATCCTTCAACACCACCTTCGTCACATATTATTTTTACATTTGGCTCAATTACAATAGCTCCTACTTCATCTTTATATAATCTCATAATATATAAACCAGACTGAACTTTCAGACCAAACTCCCACATTGTATGCTCTTCCTCTTCGAGAGGGGACTCATTAAATCCGTACATTCCACCGATAACGTAATTAGAATCATTGGATACATCAACGCCGTTGCGGTAAACTTCTACTCCCTTAGAAACAGCATTCCAGACTTTCACCTGCCACTTTTCATTACCGTTGCCTGTCATAAACTCAAAAAGATTATAACAGCTTAAGCTATCGTATTCTCCATTTCCGAGAACCCAGTCATTCATAACGTAAAGAGTCTTTTCAGTTCCGCAGTAATCAAGATAAAGATTTGCAAATTGACCTTGAAGCGGAACAATACTTTCCCATTCGTTTATTGCATTAAAAACTGAATCAGTGAACATGCCATCAACCTTATGCAAGGAATCGCAGGGGATAGCATCATATTTACCATGACCTCCTGATGGATTGTTTACTGGTATTTTAGGGTAAATTCCAATAGGATCGTTTCCTACGTCAATTGGATCACCTGTTTGAGTATTTGGATCGGGATCGTAACCATCTACTGTATCACCGGGAACAACTTGCTTTTCTTTTACAAATAAATCAATACTTCCAAAAACATTGTCGTCAAGCTCGATGTAGATTGTATGATTTCCTGTCTCTGCCATATCAGGCAATTTCATTGTAATAAAATCTCTTGTTTTTCTGACTAAGAGGTCTTGCCTGCTTGTGCCATCCCATTGAAGATCAATTAGGTTTCGTCCTAAGAAAGTGCTGCCATCTTCCATGATCAGAATGACAGAGCCAGCATAGACATCTCCAGGGATATATTTGAATGTGATTTCCTCAGCATTTGAAAAATATATAACGAAGAGAAAGGAAATAGCAATAAATATAAATATCTTCTTCATCTTTTTTACCTTTTATTATTTAACAACCAACAGTTTTTTGGTTATCTGGTTTTGTCCATCTACTATCATTCTAATAAAGTAGTTGCCTGCTGAAAGGTCGGTCAATTCAATCCCCAGTATGTGAGAACCATGGCTAAGAACTGAATTGTTGATCTCCTTGATCATTTCACCATTATTATTGAGAAGGTCAATTTGTAAGTGCCTGTCATTAATGACATCAATATACAAGTCCGTTTTTGTATTAGAAGGATTTGGAACGAGTACAGAGCTTATCCCATAATTTCTTTCATAGTCATAATTATCATCAAATTCCCAAATAACAGAAGTAATAATATCATCACAGTTCTCTGGTATTATGATATTTACTTTCTTAACTATTAGATTTCCATCTTTATCATAAGTTAGAAGGTGGATTTCGGTTTTGTATGGTTTCTCAACTTTCATAATTGAATCAGGAATTGTAAAATAAATTCTGCAGCAATCATCTGTTTCAATATCATTATATATATCGGTAAACACAGAATCCATAGCATCGGGATCGTTTGCAGTGTAATACTTACCGCCAGTTAGATCAGCTATCTTCTTTAGGGAAGACTGTCCTTCATTAGTTAAAGAAACAGCAACAGAAAATATCTTGATATTCTTTTCATTTGCATAATCAATTAATTGCTGTTCCGTTTTAATTGATTCATTATCCTCACCATCAGAAAGAAGAATTATAGCTTTATGAGGATTATTGTGGACATAAGTTTTACTTACCCCTTCATAGCCAGCATCGAAATATGCAGTTCTACCGCTTGGTATTAGATTATTAATTTTATTCATTAGCAAGTTTATATCCGTTGTCCAGTCCTGACTAAGTCTAACAACTTCATTGAATTCAATAAGCAGACCTTCATCATCCTGACGGAATTTGTCAAGGAATTTTGAAGCCGAGTTCTGCAAAGCTTCAATCTTAGTAATTGATCCATAAGGGTCTAACATAGAGCCGCTGGCATCGAATACCATAGCCCATGCCATATTCCCTTCAACTGGCTCATTACATAAAATACTATCCGGGCAAATAAACAAGCCATCTATAGTCATTCCGAGCATTTCGTGGTTTAGTTCATTCAAGAGATTTTTGGGGGTGCTTGTGCTATCCGTATATTGAAACAAAGCGGCTGAAAGACGAACTCCAACAACCTCATTATCTTCACAAATAACTTCGAACTCACAGATATTCAAGTCTGGCTCTTCCTCAATTTTTACTATCAATTCACCAGAATTATCTTCGTGCATGGACACAACCCTCATCTGAGATACATTGAATGAGGAGTCAAGAATCTGGAAATCTATTGGCTTGCCGTTTCCGATCATTCTCAACTGATATGTGTGGGAAGCTGCCTCATATCCAGTATTTGGAAGCCAATTACCATTTATTCGTAAGCCGATGTGATCTCTCGAAACAATTTTGATATTCAAGCCAGGTATATCAAAAGGTGGAATCTCGTTATCAGTACCGAACCACATAGGTAATTCATATAATTTCTGACCAAATATTTCTTTAGGTGGCCATCTGAGGTTATCAATTTCCTCCTGAGGTACATCATAAAGATAAACAGCATCAACTCCGTATCCATTATAAGACTGCCACATAGAATAAGTACCTTCAATAGTAATGATATACTGTTTCCCTACTTCCGTTGCATTTGACTGAATAACAGAAGGATTTCTGGAATCAAGATTGATCGTTTGTGGGAATTGTGCGTTAACATAAACGAAGCTAAGAGCAAAACAAATGACAATGGCTAATAAATGCTTATAAAGCATAGAGTTTGGGCGTAACATAATGTTTCTCCTATTAAAAATATATTAAAATCTTTAGAATGATTTACTTGAAATTACAAAAATTTTTCTACAAAGCAAACAATTTTCGACAACTCAAACAAATCATGCACCAACTAACACCTACAAAGGTAAAGATATTAGCGACAGGAGATGACGACTGAAAATATTTTTTTTAATTAATTTTTAACTTGTTGGAATTAAATGATTTAGAGGTGGTATTGATTAGAGATCGTTGATAAAATACTTTAGAGATGATTTTTTATTAAGATGATGAGGGTAATTTATTTAAGAATAGAACACCACATTAAAATTATTTTTTAAAATAATGTGATAGTAATGTAAAAAATTATTTAGAAAGTATCAAATGCCGCACTATCTCAGTCAAAAAATGCACAGGAGGCAGCCAAGCTCTTAGGTCTATCTCATGGATCAGTAGTTAAGAAGTATGCTGGGGGAGAGAAGAGGTAGAATCAATTATTTCCACAGAGTTTCCTCATATTGATATTTATTATTCTTTCAATATTCAATCTATGGTGGTTCTTGAAGCAGCATTTCTGGTACAATTTGGAACGGAATCGGTGGTACATTTTGAACGGTAAAGTTAGCTATGCACTTTTTTTGCATAACTCCTTACTTTTTTAAATCTATAAATCCCAGAAGTCCCTTTAACTCTACATTTTTAAAATGGAGCTTAATGCTTTTTTACCATTTACTCCCTGCTATGAAGTGTATTCCTTTCTGAGTAATTACATAAGCTTGATTTGGATCATTTGGTTTCTCAGGAATTGTATAGTTGATTAAACCATTATCTTTTAGAATATTCACATAATCTCTGCGAAAGCTATCTTTATTTTTGTAACCCAATATGGAAACCATATCATCTAACGTTGTTGGCATTAATGATAGTAAAAGTGCTGCAAGAATAACTCTACTCCTTTTTTTCAATAGCTCCTTACTTTTTTCTGACCAACTCTTTACTTTTTTTAGGTCTTCAATT
>CAYQTZ010000244.1:4603-4851 GCA_964420565.1 uncultured Hyphomicrobiales bacterium | reverse complement strand
GTTTTGGTGCTATTATGAAATATTCTGATATGATAAATAGTTGTGTGGACGGCAAGCTGAATTCAGCCGATGAGGATAAGCTCTTTAGTATGCTCTCGACTGATCAGGATGTGCGATATGAGCTGCGTGATTCCATTCGCATGGAAAAGGCATTCAGCAACGATGCCAGTTCGATTGCTCCTTCTGCGGCAGCTACTGTTGGTGTCTTCGGCTCTCTTGGTATTACACCTCCTGCTGTATCTGCGGCA
>CAYQTZ010000244.1:0-4593 GCA_964420565.1 uncultured Hyphomicrobiales bacterium | reverse complement strand
ACCAGTTCCTACCGGCTGGGCAAAGTTTTCTGCCGCCGCAAGTAAATATTCTTCTGTAATACTAAGCAGTGCTATCTCTTCTGCGGCAACGGCTGTTATAATACTCGCCCTGCTTGATCCATGGGGGAACAGCGGCGATAATAACTTGCAGAGCAGTCAATTAGATAAAAACTCTTCTACTGTATTTGCTGATTCTTCAGAACAGCATAATACTACACCTTTCGTAAAAAGTTCTCAGGAAGATGATATAGTAGTTGAAGAGAAAGAGCCTGTAAAAGAAAGAATTGTATATAAATATATTGAGCGACCCACAAGAGTTACAGAAGAGGCAGTGGAACTAACTGCACAAAATACAGATACTCCAGACGTAAGCCTCTTAACAAATAAGGAATATTCAGAGAAAGAAGTGAATTATGCTTTACCAGTTTATACCATGAATCAACCAATGCTTAATTATGCACTGATTAATGATAAAGCTATAAAAGCGACTTATTCACCTTTGGCAAGTAATGTATTGATCCCTCAGGATTTAGGTTTGACTGCCGAGGTAAGAGGTAACCACTATTGGTCTTTTCCAAAAGCTAATGTAGGGTATTCGACTACTCCGCTATTAAATAATACATCTTTTGCTTTGATGTATAATGTAAACGATAAATTTTCAGCAGGATTTGACTTGCGGCAGGAATATTTCTATCAGGAATACGAAGGACAGGAAGAAGATGTGATGTATAAGTATATGCAGCATCCAAGCTATTTCAGCTATGGATTGACAGCAAAACTGAGATTTTTAGAATTTGATCATTTCAATTCATTTGTGCAGGCATACCTTGGTGGTAATCAGGCAGGTCCAGTCGGAAGATTAATGTATGGCATGGAATTAAACCCTGGAGCTGGCTATCGCTTCATACTTGGTATTGAAGGTTCGATGCTGGCTTTCCATCATAGCGGAGAGTATTTCTATACTCCGAAAATTGGTTTGCATTATGGTATTTCATTCGATTTTTAATGAAGGTGATTTTATGATGAATAAGTTTGTTATATTAGCTATGATATTGCTGATGTCAGCACTTATCTCTTGCGAGGATTCTTTGGGAATTGATCCTAATGTGCATAAAAACCCGATCTTTAACGACCCGGGTGATGACGATAATAACCCAGGTGATGATTCGCCGATATATGAGATTCGCAAAAAAGACTGGTATTATGCCGAAACAATATTTTTACAGGGTAATCAAACTCAGAATTTTGAGTGGTATAATAATGTAAACTATCAGAGAAATAGTTGCAAGATAGATACAACCGCCGATGATTATTATCTATGGATAGATCTTGACGCTGAATGTACGTATCCCGATGCCGTGATATCAAATCGCAACGATAGGATAACAGGAGTAAGGATTTTGCTGGATTCTTTGAAATTCCCCAATGGTATATCAGCATTAGACAAAAGAGATATAAGGGTGCTGAATAGTCTTAGATTCAAGTTATATGTAAAAGATTTAAGCTCAGGATCATCCACATATTACACAGATGAGCAACTTCACTATAGTTATATGTTTGAAATAGACAGAACCCGAAGAATAATCTCATTCAATATGATAATCTGGCTGCTATATATGTTTGAATCATCGAATGTTTACGACACAGAAGCATTACAAATAAAGGCAGATTTTCATTACGGACAATAAAATATAAAAGCCGTTGGTCTTTTCTATTCCCCTTATTCATAAATATAGTAGAGGATATTTATACGTACTGGGATAAAGGAAAATATCAACGGCTTTTTGATTTAACATATATCAAGTCTTTTCCAAATAGAAAGTTCCCTCTAATTCATAAGCTGTTTTAATGTCTTTAGCATGCACAACTTTGGTCGGGTGTATATACCAGAAGAGATTGTGGATTGTGGCATTCTGTCCAACTGACATAAAAGTTGAACCGGGGCACAACGCTTAAATATCCACTAAATACTTTCTGGTATATACACTTTGTTAGAGTTAGGGCATATTATAGTCCTATTGCATTTTAATGATTGTCAACTGGCGTATATGGAATATGAGAGTCATGAAGAATGATCTTCAGTTTACCTGCTTCGTCTTTAGTGTATGCAAAAGAGTATTCAACTTTTACATCATCTCCATCTTCAGCAGGCGTGAAATAATAATTGCCCATAGCAACTGCCATATTACCGATAATCTTAGTTCCGATATTTTCCCAACGGACTGCACTCCATGGTTTTATTGCAAATCCATGGTCTTCAGGATAGTCCTCATCACCACCAACAAAATAGGAAAGGGCACCTTGAAAATCTGTGCGGAATTGTTTTTCCGATGCTAAAGTTGGTTTGAACAAAACAGAGCCTTCCTGATAATTATAGAAGTTATTAATGTGTTCGGCTGCTGCTGCTTTGTAATCGCCGTCATCAAGATAAACTTTTCCAATTTTGATAATGCCATCACCCCATGCTTTCTGAGCTACTAAAACTTCGTTTTCAGTAATAGAAGTTGTCTCAGATTGGGTAGTAGTGATTTGATCATCCTGTGATGTTGGTTTGCAAGAAGTCAATCCAATTGTCAGTATAACTGTAATGATCACAGAAAGCATTGATAAATTTTGTGCTGTTTTCATTATTGTCTCCATTTTTATTAAAAATATTTTATTTCCTGACTCTTTTTAAGATTTTCAGGTTTCCCCTGCCTTTTTGGCATGAAAGCTAAGTAGCTTCGTACGCAATATACTTTTTTTTACGAAATATTCAAAATATTTGCGTATAGAATGAAAAAAATCATAATTGATCTATGATCAAAAACCCTGAAAAATTAGAAGATGAGTAGAATTTAAAGATCAATACTCATGACTGATCCTTTATTCTTAAGTATTAGTATTTTAATTATTTTTCCAACAGATTTTTCAATAGTCAATAAAGAGAAAGTTTTCAGTGGTAAGAAAATGTTTTTGAATTTTTTATAGATTTGTTTTTCATTGATTCAATAATTCTTTGTAATTTAATATTATTACGATTGAAAAATAAAAAAAATGATGCAATGCCAAAAATTGTAGATAATATAGTATTAGACGAAGCTAATATAGAGTTTAACTATGCTCTCGATCTTGTTCAAAACACTAATAAAATGATATATTTAACAGGGAAAGCCGGTTCTGGAAAAACAACTTTCCTGAAGTATATTAAACAAACAACGCAAAAGAAAACAGTAGTATTGGCTCCTACCGGAGTAGCTGCTTTAAATGCTGGAGGTCAGACTATACATTCATTTTTTAAAATAGCCCCTAGCGTTTATGTGCCAGATGATTTTAGATTAAGAACAAAAGCCAATCCAAATGATGATGACAGGAGAACAATTTTTGATCATTTCAAATACAAAAAGGGACACAAAAATCTAATATTAGGCATGGAACTTCTTATAATTGATGAAGTATCAATGGTCAGGTGTGATCTGCTGGATGTGATTGATAAGCTTCTGCGAGCATTCAGGGATAGGGAATCAGAGCCATTTGGCGGAGTGCAAGTTCTTCTTATCGGCGATGCCTTTCAGTTACCACCAATAGCGCAAAGAGATCACTGGACAATCCTCAAAGAATACTATGAAACGCCGTTTTTCTTTAGTTCTTTGGTATTAACTCAAAATAAACCTTCATATATAGAATTGAAAAAGATATACAGACAGCATGATTCACAATTCATTGATCTTTTGAATAAAATCAGAATAAATCAAGTATCTCAAGAAGACATAGACCTTCTAAATAGCAGGTTCATCCCATCAATATTTAAAAACGAGAACTCAGAATACATTACAATAGCTACGCATAATAGAATTGTTGATGATACAAATGCAAGGAAACTTGCTGGGTTATCTTCCAAATTAATAACTTATGAAGCAGAAGTATCCTATGATTTTCCAGAAAAAATCATGCCTACTGAAAAGACTCTGAATCTAAAAGTTGGCGCACAAATAATGTTCATAAGAAATGATGTTGAAAAAAAGAGCTATTTCAATGGAAAACTCGGTAAAATAAAAAAACTTGATAAAAATGAAATTATTGTAGAATTAGCCGATGGTAAAGAGATTACCGTAAAGAAATACACTTGGAATAATATAAAATATTCATGGGATTTAAGAGAGAAAAAAATCAATGAAGAGATAATTGGAGAATTCAAACAATTTCCTATCAAATTAGCTTGGGCAATAACTGTTCACAAATGCCAAGGTCTAACTTTTGAAAAGGTAATTGCAGACCTGAGGCAGTCTTTTTCACCAGGCCAGGTATATGTTGCTTTAAGCCGTTGCACCAGTCTTAGTGGCTTGATCCTAAAATCAAAGATCAGTAGAAGTGTCATTAAAACTGACCCAAATGTAATAAGATTTGCTGAGCATGAAAACAACTTGAAAATATGATCTTCCGGTGATCATTAGATATTCCATAACATATTTTAATTATAGATAATATTTTGTTCGCTTGATGCACAAAAAGCGATAATATATTTTGCTGTACAGAACAACTGAATTCCATCTTCTATCATTTACCTTCATTTTGAATTGAGAATATCGAAAAAAATTAGACTACGAGTGAACC
>CAYQTZ010000243.1:0-4870 GCA_964420565.1 uncultured Hyphomicrobiales bacterium | reverse complement strand
CTCCAAGAGTGAGGAAATGGCAACTTGAAAAATTTTGCTTAAGTTAACGCATATGGGATCGAGGGGTGTTTCGATTTTATAGCGGTCAGCGGTCAGCGTAAGAACATGATTACATTGGACTTCCCCGCTTGGTAAGAGGGGATCGAGGGGTGTTTGTGAAAAAATATAACCGATATAATCAGTAAACACCGCCTCAATCCCCCTCTTAAAAGAGGGGGAGGTTAAAATATTATATTTCATTGACTTACTCCCTCCCGTGCGTAGCAAGGGAGGGCTGGGGTGGGATCGTTTTTATTGCAATTTTTCATAATATTTATACCGCATCACACAGTCTTAAAAGATGGGGAATTTATCTTGCTTCGACTCTTATCAGGCTGGGAAGTACTTTGTTAACAACCTCTTACGCTGTATTCCGACCACCCTGCTTCCTTACTATCACATAAAAATGTGATTAAGGAAGCAGGGGGTAAAATAGTTTAAATATTAATTATAAACACTTCTCGCTTGATTCTTGATGTATTGCAGGGAAACGCCAAGAGTAAGAGCAATTTGATGATAAGTTTTGTCAGAGTTATGTTTTATGAATCTTCTGATGAATCCATCGAAGCGGCTAATTTTGGGTATGTAAAAGCTCTGAGCCGGAAATGCCCTTAACATAGCTCTTACGGGGTCCATTCCGCAGACACTTGACAGCATTTGTAGATCAGGGGTAAGGTCTTTTTCTTCGAGCAGATCATATATATCATTTTTCATCAACACCTCAGAATAATTAATAATTGAAATTGATTTGATTGTCAGAATCGTAAGGAGTATCCCAGTAATCGTCCATATTATCAACATTATTATTAGCATTTTCATTCGTAAATGCACTTTCAAAATAGTCGAGCGCAGTTTCTGCAGAGTTACTATGAAAATATTCATCAAGTATAAATCGAATATCGCGTAGGGTTTCATGTTCGATCAGATCTCTTTGCTCGAGTTCGCCAAGTAGCTGATCGATGAGATTTCTCGCTGTCCGTGTGTCTGGTTTTGTAGTAGAATTTTGTTCGTAATCAATCAATTCGTCTGGTTTCATTATTAGAATGAAATCTCTTTCTAAATTGTTCAGCGTCTTCTTTCTGTCTGTTAGCATTTCATTGTTTTGCATAGGTTTTCTCCCTAAAAGTTAAATTAATTTCCGCTTGCAAAAGAGTGCGGATTTGATTATATTTGCAAATAATACGCAAATGATAGTATATATTACTGCGAATATATGTAAATAATACTAATATGTCAAGTAAAAAATACATTTAGAGAAAGAAATGAAGAAAATATTTTTAAATCAGCAGTTAAGTTTCTATTTGGCTTATTCAAATATAAGTGCATATTCAAATTATCTGGTTCGTGTATATCCTGCTATAACTGAAAGATTAATAGATGGTAACGTACAGAATTGGAACGCGGTAGAGACAGTATTTAGCAAGGAAAATATTTTGATGTTACTTGAAGAAAATAAAAATTTAAAATTATTACCGGCAAAGGATAGTTATATTGCACATCTAAAAAGAGAGAGGGCAGCAATAGTAGATAATCCCAAAAAAGGCAACAGGATCTGTAGTAGATCAAGCACTGAAGCATTACATTTTTGCGTTTCAGATACAGCTTTACGCGCAGCACAAGTTAATATCAGTAAGTTTGTTAGAATTGATTGCTCAAATATATACAATTTCAGCAAGAAAAATATTACCTAAGAACTTTCAGAATGACTTGTTTACTTCTTTAACAGAATACGACTTTAATGAATTATATAATTAGTAAGCAAACAGAATGAATCAGAATGATATAGGAAAGCGGCTCAAAGAAATCAGAGAGAAGCATTATGCCAGATTTAAACTCTCAATAAGCGATTTCGCAGAGGAATTGAACGAAAAAATGTTCAATATTGCAAATTACGAAGCAAGAAAGGCAAACCTGCCAAACCGGGTTCTTGTAGCGCTTTACGATAAGGGTTTCAACCCCTCTTATGTTCTTACAGGCGAGGGGCCGCTCTTTGCCGATAATACCGCAGGCAAGCAGAGATTGATAATCGCAGGATATGATCCTAATGCTAATTCGCAGCAAACTAAATTGGAAAGTCATGACCTGAGCAATATGTCCATAGATGATTTATTCAACAAAGCAATAGAATATAACGCCGCTGCTGACGATATAATGAAATTCCTGAAAAAACGCAGGGAAGACTCTTCGAATGAATAAAGAAAAATACCTTGAAGAAATAAAAAATTTCTCTGATTATATGCTCTATAAATCTATTAAGCAATACCTGAAAGAAGAGCAGTCCGGCATCTATTATAATTCAAAAAAACTCAGCCAGCTATTTAAAGAAAGTAAAATCAGGAAAGAGGATATTTTCAAACAGGCGTTAGAAGATTCTTTATATGAATTTAATAGAAATCAATTTCCCAATATTGAAACAGCAATAGATAGTACCAACGAAGGAATTGGAAATGTGGTTTTATCTGATCATAAAAGAATATTTGAAGAGTATGAGATATCTGACGAAAAATTGTTCCTTAGTAAAGTAAAAGGCAACTCTATGATAGGAGCTAAGATTGACGACGGGGACACTCTTGCTGCCGAAAGATCTGATAATGTAAAAGATGGAGATATAATAATTGCTGAAATTGATGGCAGAGTCTTCGTGAAACGATACAAAGAAACTACAGATGGGCGATGGCTCATATCCGAAAATGTGGCTATCGAAGATGTACTTATCACTGATGAAATGAACTTTCAAATTCTGGGGAAAGTAATTGCCTGCGTTAAAAAATTCTGAACAAAAAAGAATGTATTTTATTATTGAATGTAAGTTTTGTAATAAATATTTCATCCGATAGCCCGAAAGCCATCGGATGAAATTATAGTACTAATCTTTATCTTCTGTTAGTATTGATTTCCAGAAGTTTATGTTCATCCGTGAAATGAAGCGTACGCTGATAGATTTCGGGCAGGCGGCTTCGCATTCGTACATATTTGTACATGCACCAAAGCCGTGTTCGTCCATAGATCGTACCATTTTCAGTACGCGGCGTTTGTTTTCGGCCTGTCCCTGTGGCAGCTGTTTATATTGATTGATCTTAGCCGACACAAATAGCATAGCAGCACCATTCGGGCAGGCAGCCACACAAGCACCACAACCGATACAGGCAGCAGAATCCATAGAAAGATCTGCTTTCCTTTTCGGTATAGGCAGATTATTAGCATCCTGCGGGTTTCCTGTATTAATACTTACGTACCCACCGGCTTGCATTATTGTATCCAAAGATTCGCGATCAACTATTAAGTCTTTGATTACTTTAAAGACTTTAGAGCGGAACGGTTCTACATAGATCGTATCGCCATCTTTGAATTTTCTCATGTGAAGCTGGCATGTGGTAGTAGCTCTTTCGGGTCCGTGAGGAGTGCCGTTGATAGTCAGCGAGCAAGCACCGCATATACCTTCGCGGCAGTCATGGTCGAAAGCTATTGCTTCCTTGCCTTCCTTTATAAGTCGTTCGTTTAGAACGTCTAACATCTCAAGAAAAGACATATCTTCGCTTACATCGTCGAGCTGATGCTTATCCATATATCCCCGTTCCTGAGTATTTTTCTGTCTCCATATATGTAGTGTTATTTTCATTATTTGTAACTCCTTACCGCTAATTTCACATCTTCAAACTCCAGTGGCTCTACGTGGCGGACAGGTTTTACGCCCACACCTTTGTATTCCCATGCTGCAACGTGGCAGAAGTTCTTGTCGTCGCGTTTAGCTTCGCCGTCGGGATATTGATGTTCCTCGCGGAAGTGAGCACCACAGGATTCATCTCTTTCCAAAGCATCCCAGGCCAAAACTTCAGCAAATTCAATAAAATCGGCTACACGTCCTGCTTTTTCGAGTACTATGTTCAGATCTTCTTTAGAGCCGGTAATCTTCAGATCCTGCCAGAATTCTTCGCGGATCTTTGGCAGCTCTTCAATTACTTTTTTCAAACCGGCTTCGTTACGACCCATACCGACATGCTCCCACATCAGTGAACCGAGCTTGCGGTGGAACTGCGTTGGTGTTTGCTTGCCGTTGATACTCATTAGTTTGTCAATGTTTGCTTGCACGTTGGCTTCCGCTTTTTTGACTTCAGGATGATCTGCCTCGATTTTATCGAAAGGAGTATTATTTGCCAGATAATCTGCTATTGTATAAGGAATTACAAAATAACCATCGGCTAAACCCTGCATCAAAGCGCTGGCTCCGAGTCGGTTGGCTCCGTGGTCAGAGAAGTTTGCCTCGCCAAGTACGTGCAGACCTGGTACATTGGACATCAGATTATAGTCAACCCAAAGTCCACCCATAGTATAGTGAGAAGCGGGATATATCTGCATCGGAGTTTGGTAAGGATCGTCTCCTGAAATTCTTTCGTACATCTCGAAAAGATTGCCGTATTTTTCTTCAATAGCTTTTTTGCCCAATCTTTGAATTGCATCTTTGAAATCAAGATAAACGCCATATCCAGTGCTACTTACGCCGCGGCCTTCGTCGCAGACTTCTTTTGCTGAACGCGATGAAATATCTCTCGGAGAAAGATTACCAAAGCTGGGGTATTTTCTCTCGAGATAATAATCTCTTTCGTCTTCTGGAATTTGGCTTGGTGGCCGTTTATCATTCTCTTTCTTTGGTACCCAAATCCTGCCGTCATTCCTGAGTGATTCGGACATAAGTGTGAGTTTGGACTGATGGTCTCCACTGACTGGAATGCAGGTCGGGTGTATCTGCGTAAAGCATGGATTGGCAAAATATGCACCTTTTTTATATGCTCTGTAAGCAGCTGTAA
This sequence comes from uncultured Hyphomicrobiales bacterium, assembly GCA_964420565.1. Taxonomy (GTDB): domain Bacteria; phylum Bacteroidota; class Ignavibacteria; order Kapaibacteriales; family UBA2268; genus CAYQTZ01. Next base: position 26 of record CAYQTZ010000243.1, on the reverse strand, counting down.
CGTTGCATGCCTGAGCATTTGTTGAC